>JABSPC010000390.1 GCA_013215515.1 Crocinitomicaceae bacterium | reverse complement strand
GAAGTCTGCAGTTATTCCACCAACAGTAGTTGAAGATCCAATAGAGCAAACAACTCCACCTGCAGGAGCTACAGATCCAAAGTAAAAAAACAAGCCTTAAAAAAACATTAAAATGTCAGTATGTCATCATGCTGACATTTTTTTATGCTTAAAACTTACATTTTGTCCGACTAATTGATCTGGCACAAATTTCGTACAATACGAATTTGACAAAATAAAATTTATTAAATACTAAAATATGGCAATCTCATTCAAACCATTAGCCGACAGAGTTCTCATCGAACCGGTTCCAGCTGAACAAAAAACAGCGAGCGGAATTATAATTCCAGATTCAGCAAAAGAAAAACCTTTGAACGGAAAGATCGTTGCCGTTGGAGCTGGTAAACCGGACGAACCAATGACCGTAAAAGTTGGTGATGAAGTTTTATACGGACAGTATTCTGGAACAGAAATTAAATTAGACGGAACAACTTTTTTGATCATGCGTGAAGCTGATGTTTACGGAATCTTTTAATCGACAA
Source organism: Crocinitomicaceae bacterium (assembly GCA_013215515.1). GTDB lineage: Bacteria > Bacteroidota > Bacteroidia > Flavobacteriales_D > Crocinitomicaceae > UBA4466. The sequence goes on along the minus strand of JABSPC010000390.1, from coordinate 3,717 downwards.
GAAATCAAATTATTTAAATAAAAAAATTACAATGGCAAAAGATATATTTTTTGATGTAGAAGCAAGAGACGCCTTGAAAAAAGGAGTTGATGCACTCGCAAATGCAGTTAAAGTAACATTGGGACCTAAGGGAAGAAATGTTGTTGTTGGAAGAAAATTTGGAGCACCGGTTATAACAAAAGATGGTGTTACCGTTGCAAAAGAAATTGAGTTAAAGGATCCTGTTGAAAACATGGGCGCTCAAATGGTAAAAGAAGTTGCATCTAAGACAGCTGATATTGCTGGAGACGGAACAACAACAGCAACAGTTTTAGCTCAAGCGATTATTGGTACAGGTTTGAAAAACGTAGCAGCGGGAGCGAATCCGATGGATTTGAAACGTGGAATTGATAAAGCGGTTGCTCACATAATAATGAACTTGAAGAAGATTTCAAGAGAAGTTGGATCTGACAACCATAAGATCAAGCAGATTGCGACTATTTCTGCAAATAACGATGAAACGATTGGTGCTTTAATTGCTGAAGCAATGAATGTTGTTGGTAATGACGGCGTAATCACAGTTGAAGAAGCAAAAGGAACTGAAACAAATGTTAGAACTGTTGAAGGAATGCAATTCGACAGAGGCTATCTTTCTCCGTACTTTGTTACGAATACTGAGAAAATGATTACTGAAATGGAATCTCCAATGATCTTGATCTATGACAAGAAGATCACGAACATGAAGGAATTACTTCCTATTCTTGAGCCTGTTGCGGAATCAGGTAAACCCTTATTGATTATTTCTGAAGATGTTGACGGTGAAGCATTGGCAACATTGGTTGTGAATAGAATTAGAGGATCACTGAAAATATGTGCTGTTAAGGCTCCTGGGTTTGGTGATAGAAGAAAAGCAATGTTAGAAGATCTCGCTATTCTTACTGGAGGACAAGTTATTTCTGAAGAGAGAGGTTTGTCTTTAGAAACGGCAACGTTGGACATGTTAGGATCGGCCGAGAAAGTTGAAATCGACAAAGACAACACTACTATCATTAACGGCTCTGGTGACAAAGATGCTATCAAAGCACGAGTTGGGCAGATCAAAGCACAAATTGAATCTACAACTTCGGATTACGACAAAGAAAAAATGCAAGAACGGTTGGCTAAATTGGCTGGAGGTGTTGCTGTTCTTTATGTTGGTGCTCCAACAGAAGTTGAAATGAAAGAGAAGAAAGATAGAGTTGATGATGCCCTTGCAGCGACTAGAGCGGCCGTGGAAGAAGGAATTGTTCCTGGAGGTGGAATTGCACTAATTCGTTCATTGGAAGGGTTAGAAAAGGTTAAAGGCCTAAATGAAGACGAAATTACTGGTATCGCAATTATTCGAAGAGCAGTAGAAGAGCCATTACGTCAAATTATTGCAAATTGTGGTGGTGAAGGAGCAATTATTGTTCAAAAAGTAAAAGAAGGAAAAGACGACTTCGGATACAATGCAAGAACTGAGACTTACGATAATTTGTATTCTGCTGGGGTTGTTGACCCTACTAAGGTAGTGCGAATTGCAATGGAGAATGCAGCTTCGATCGCTTCAATGCTATTGACTACAGAAGTTGTAATTACAGATGAACCAATTGATGAATCTGCAGCTACAATGGGAGGTGGAATGCCTGGTGGAATGCCAGGAATGATGTAGCTTCGACACAAGCTCAGCTAAATATTCAATATTTCGATCGGTTAATAATTAGCCCTTCGATAAAGAGTATAAAGAGTCTCTCTCGGTTAAACCGAGACGAGATTCTTTTTCCGTTTCTATTTTCCCGATGTATTTCGGATAAATAGAGCGACACTATATAAATGAACTCCCTGCTGAAAAGTAGGGAGTTTTTTTACGGAAATATTTTACTTAGCTTTATATTGAATGAATTACTTGAAACCACCAACAACGGATTACACAGATCATTATGACGTGACGAGGTTTAACCTTGTGTGGAATCTATGTCTTGTAATAAGTGTCTTACTACTGATTGTATCTGGCTTCAATTTGTCGAATGATAATTATACTTCAACAACAAATTTAATTGAAGTTGGAGTCGGAATTATTTCTATAATCATTCTAAAAAAAACAAAAAGGTATAAACTAGTTTGCATTTTTATCACCATTGGTAGCCTTATACTAATTTCTACTGCTTTTTTCACAATAACTAAAACCCTTCACTATACTACTCCAATGTGGGGAACAGTTAATGTAATATTTGCATTTTTAATCCTTGGAAGAATATTTGGGTTAACTATACTCATTGGGCATTTTACAGTACTCGTATTCTATTATATTTTTAGAATTGAATACAATATTTTGAACCTGCCTCCTTTTGATTCACAAGGGATTTCGAATTTTATAATTGAAACTTGTATTGTTGGATTAGCAACGGCCTACTTGCTGATGAAATTTATTGGTGCTAACGCACACGCTGAAAAATTAGTTCAAAACTCAAACAATGAATTGACAAAACAGAACGAAATAATATCTATTCAGAACCGTGAAAAGGAAGTAATGCTCAAGGAAATTCATCACAGAGTGAAAAATAACCTACAGGTAATTACGAGTTTGCTTCGACTTCAATCTCATGAGTTAAAAGGTGAGCAGGCCGATACTTTTATGGAAGCCATTAATAGAGTTAAATCAATGGCGTTAATTCACGATCAAATGTATCAAAGTGATATGATTGCCAATTTTGACTTAAAGTGCTATTTAGAATCTTTAACCAATGAATTAATTGAAACGTACTCTGTTAAAAAACCAATTGATTTGAACATCAGTTCGGACATCAGAAGTATCGGATCGAGTAGCATCGTTCCTATTTCACTACTTTTCAACGAATTAATTTCAAATTCCATTAAACATGGCTTCAAAAATAAATCGGAGGGACAAATTACAGTGCGCATTTTTGCTTCAACGAAGAAAGATTATTTGGAACTCGAATACAATGACAATGGGACTTGGAAGGCGGGTACTGAGAAGTCTTTCGGAATGGAACTCATTGATACAATGACCGAACAATTAGAAGGGGAACGCGCATTGATCAAATCCGAAGAAGGGACATTTTATACTTTTTCTTTAAAGGCGTTGTCAGAAGATTAAATTTCATCCTTAATATGAAAACGCTTATCCGTTAATCATTTCTTTACTGCATTGATTGCAATAAACAGATCCAAAAGGATTATCGTGTCTACAATTATTGCACAAGTTATCCTCTTTTCCGTCGGCCTTGTACCTAGACATTTCAACAGAAATCAATCCAGTAGGAACCGCGATAATTACATAACCTAAAATCATCATTACAGAAGAAAGCATTTTCCCTAAATCAGTCGCTGGAACTAAGTCACCATAACCGACCGTAGTAGTTGTAACAATTGCCCAATAAATACTTGCTGGTATACTATCAAATCCATTTTCACCACCTTCGATAACATACATCAACGTACCAGCCAAAATCATCATCATCACAACAAAGAATAGGAATACCATTATCTTGTAATAACTGGCTTTTAAAGAAGCCGAAAGAGCTTGTGATTCTGACGTAAATCTTGGTAGTTTTAAAATTCTGAAGATCCTCAATAATCGCAATGCCCTCACCACTCTCAGCGCAGTATACCCTGAGACAAACAATGCCAAATAAGTTGGTATGACCGAGACTAAATCAATGATTCCCCACCAGCTAAAAATATACTTAAGTGGTTTTT
>JABSPC010000039.1 GCA_013215515.1 Crocinitomicaceae bacterium | reverse complement strand
CACAATACATACTTTTTAGAACAAATGAGTAAACAGAGTTATTCATATAACACAAATTTCCTTGTCCTTGCCATTATAATTTGGGAAGCGGTTTTTTGGGGGCTCTACTTTCTCATCACGAACTCACTAGGATTACTAAGCGGCGCAAACTCAGAACGACTCTTGTACAAGTTCCCTGAAACCCTATGGGCCGTGGGCGTTTTAATTCCAATTATTGCTACCTTTCTTTATAATGCTTACAGAAACAATCAAAGCTCCGAAAACCTACCTCAACGTGTTGCTCAATCTTATTTGAAGCCGGTTTCTACAATGAATAACTTCCTACGTTATTTCTTGTTTCGAAACGCCATAATCTTCTTAATCATAGCTCTAGCTCAACCTGTTTTCGGAAAGCAAAAGGCCGCTGGAACTGTCGATGACTTAGAATTGGTAATCTGTTTGGATGTTTCAAACTCGATGAATACGAAAGATATTTCACCTGATATATCGCGCCTTGAGATTTCAAAAAGAGCAATTGAGCAATTGATTAAAAATCTTCATGGAGAACGTATTGGAATTTGCCTTTTTGCCAACAATGCCTTTGTTCAACTCCCTGTTACTAGAGATTACCAAGCCGCAAAAATGTTTGTCAAGGATATCGAAACAAACATGATTTCTAGCCAAGGAACAAATATCGATGCTGCCTTAAAGGTGTCTTTAGAAATGTTCTCGAAAGAGCGCACAGGTAAAGGAATAATAATGATAACCGACGGTGAAAACCATGAATCCGATCCAAATCAAGTTCTAACTAAAATTCGAAAATCCAAAGTGCAATTGAGCATCCTTGGAATCGGCACAAAAAGAGGCGGACTTGTCCCTAAAGATCCAAAACGCCCTGAATTGGGATACAAGAAGACAGCAACTGGCAAAGCCGTCCTATCCAAATTGGATGAATCATTTATCCGGAAAACAGCGTCAAAAGGAGGTGGAAAAGCTTCATTAAGTTCTAACGAATTCCCTGACCTTTCAGCTTTATTAACACAAATTAACCGGATGAAACGAACAAAAATTGATAATTTAGAGTTTGATATAAGACAGGAAGGCTATCAAACGCCATTGGTAATTTCATTGGTCTTTTGGTTGGCGTATTTGTTATGGTCGAAAAAATACGTTGGTGTACTTGACAAACTAATTCAAAAAAGATGAAAGCCATTTTAAAAATAGGATTTTTGCTTGGCACGGGAATATCATTCTCTCAAGAATGGCGTGATACCCTAGAGGTAGCTAGAAAAGAGTACAAGAAAGAGAATTACAAGAAGGCTTTGAATTACTATAAATCAGCGCAGCGCAAAGCTCCAGAAGAAATTGATCTATCGGATGAAATTGGTCAATCGGCCTACAGATCGGGAGATTTTGAAACTGCTGAGAAAATTTTCCAACAGAATAGAAACAACAAAAGAACCAATAAAAGTAGAGCTGAGAACAACCACAACATAGGCAATGCTCGAATGAGAAGCAAAAACTATGAAGGTGCTGTTGAGGCCTATAAAGATGCTCTTCGACTCAATCCAAAAGATGAGAAAACAAGATACAATCTGTCTGAAGCAACTAGAAGACTCAAGCGGAAACAAAAAGAAGATAAAAAAAATCCTAAAACCCAAAAGAAACAACCGAATCCTGACAATAAAAAACAGGGTAAGAAGAACGGTGGAAAAAAGGGCGATGACAAGAAAGAACAACAAAAGCCTGGTCAGAAAAAGCCTAAAGGTCAAAAGAAAAGCCAAGGTAACAAGCCTCAAAATCAGAACAAAAGTCAACTTCCAAATTCCGATGTTGACCGCTTGCTTGATGATTTAATGAAAAACGAAGCTGAAACTAAACGAAGAATGGCTGGTAACGGCGGCGGTGGTTTCACTCCTCGATCTGGAAAAGACTGGTAAATGTTAAATCGATATCTCACCATATTCTCCATTTTAACCGTTGTTTGTACATATGCACAAAAAAAGGTTGAGCTCAAGATCAGTCCTAAAAGTGTGGAGATTGGAGAAACGTTTAGCATTATAGTTACCTCTACCGTACAAGGTCAACTTGTCTTTGACAAGGTTCCCAGTTCATTTATTCAAGACTATCACATTGACATAGGAAATACTTCGCAAATTGATCATGCCACTGGAAATGTCAAAACTCTTTATTTCTACTCCTTCACTGGAATGATAACCAAAGCAGGGAAATATAATATAGGGCCAGCCTATATCACTAATGGAAGTAGGTCCTACCCCTCTAACAAGGTTACAATTACTGTTGGTAAAAAAGTTCCTATGAGCAACGGAGAAGTAAGTGCTCAACAGCTAAAAGATCCGGCTTTTGGTTTAATTCAAGTAAATAAAAAAACGATCTACGAAGGTGAGCCACTTTTAATTTCAGCAAAGGTTTTTGCGAAATACAACCCCAGTCATGTTGGTGCCTATAAAAGCTACGTCGTTCCTGGAACTACAGTCAAACATTCCATTGGAAACACAACTAGTTTCAAAAAATCAATTGAAAAGTACAAAGGAATAGAGTATTACGCCTTTCCATATGACAAGAATGTTATTTTCCCCTCTGGAATTGGAAAGTTCCAAATCGAACCTTTCACAATGAATTTGCATCAGGGTTATCAAAATTTCCCTTTGGTATCAAATAGCTTCACAATAAACATTTTACCGCTACCATCAAATCCACCTATTGATTTCATTGGTGGTGTTGGTGATTTCACAATAAGTCGGGAAATTGATGCTCAAAGTATTAAGCAAGGTGAAGTTCTCAAAATGACTGTAACCATTTCTGGAATTGGAAACCTTCAAAACATTACCGACCCAGTTTTAAACCTTCCTAAAGGATTCACTGTCTATGGTGACCCAATAATTACCAAAAACACTTCGATTGGTATGCATGGAACAGAGGGTGAAATCATTTATGAATTTAACATCGAAGTGAAAAAGGCAGGGAATATTTCATTGCCCGTAACTACCATTTCATTCTTTGACCCTAATAAAGAAAAGTATATCCAAGCTACAACAAATGAGAATTTAATTGATGTGAAAAAGGATTTCAACTACATAGAAACGGACCCTGAGGCAAATGAAATTAAGGATACCGAATTGGTCATTCACAGATCAAAAATTAAAGAAGAACGTGAAATTGTGAGCCTTAAATCATTCTTCGGAGCACCTGGTTATTGGGGAGGAATCGGAGCGCCAATTCTCGCTAGCTTCTTATTTATTTTCTTAGTTCGACGCAAAGACAAGTCAGAAGAAAAAGCAATTGCTAAACGCCAAAAATCAGCTAAAGACAATGCTTTTAAAGAACGATTGGTTTCAGCTAAATCATTAATTGATACAGGTTCTGATAGCGACTACTACTCTGAAATCGAAAACGCTCTTCGAAAAGCATTTGAAATTGAAATGAAATTTAGTGAAGACCGTAGAATCAATAAAACAGATATAAACGACTTTATTGAAAAAACTGGAGATTCTGACTTGAAAGAATCAGTGAGTTCAATATTTGCGAATTGCGAACAATCGAAATACGGATTCTCGTCAGCGAACGCATCTCGACATGATGTTTTACAGCAATTACAACTTGTCATTAACAAACTCAAGCATGTTAAATGGTAATAAAGAATTACATCTCTATGGTTTGCTTTCTAATCACACTTTCTTCTTTCACTGGAAATGTCGACAATCATGGAAATGGAGTCAAAGCGTTTAAAGCAAAAAAATACGGTGAAGCCATTGTAAGTTTCGAGAAAGACCTAATTGACAACCCAAATAATGTTGCAGCCTACTTTAACCTTGGCCTAAGTTATAATGCTCTAAAGGAATACGGAAAGGCAATCTGGGCTTTTGAAAAAGTTTTAAAAATCACCCCTAACAACCCAGAAGCTATTGATAACATTGAACAGAACTATTTAGAACTCGATAATGGACAGCAATGGAGATCTCAATTGAGTCATTTTGAACGGACGTTATATGCACTGAAATCTGTCAACTGGGCCTATCTAAGTCTATTCCTGTCCTTCACTTCTGCCTTGTTCTTCTTCCTTTTCCTAAAGATAAATGCCTTGTCGAGAAAACGCGTTTTCCTTGTAAGCGCAGTTTCGTCGCTTTCAATAATGCTGTTTGCAATTTACATAGCGGCTAGTTCCTACGACTACGAAAACAATCACGATTTTGCAATGGTAACTAAAGCAACCATTCCTACGCTATCTGACAATGATGCCATTACTGCTGATAAGAATCCAGTTGTTTTAAAGGCCGGTTCTCGGGTTAAAAAAATTGCAAATTACAAAGGTTCAATGATAAAAATTGAAACCTTGAGTGGAAAAACTTATTTAGTAAATAAAAAAGACGTAGACTTTATTTAAGCAAATCACCTATCTTTGCACCCTCAATGAAGGAAAAGCAAAATATTCGTACTCTTGATTTAAATGGTCTAAAAACCATAATGACAGATTTATCCGAGCAATCGTTTAGAGCGAAGCAGGTTTTTGAATGGCTTTGGCAAAAAGACGCCAGCTCATTTGAAGAAATGACGAGCTTGTCAAAATCACTACGAGAAAAACTTGAGGAAAATTTCCACATTGATCACCTTGAGTTAAAAGATCAGCAAATCAGTTCTGACAAAACCATCAAATGTGCATTTAACACAATTGAAGGCAGTATAGTTGAAGGCGTTTTGATTCCTACTTCAAAAAGGATGACCGCCTGCATTTCATCTCAAGTTGGATGCAGCCTCGCCTGCAAGTTTTGTGCAACGGGCAAATTAAAGCTCATGAAAAATCTTTCTGCTGGAGAAATGGTTGATCAAGTGGCCTATTTACGAGATGAAGCAAGCTCTCGTTATGAAACAACCCTTTCCAATATTGTATACATGGGAATGGGCGAACCATTGTTGAATTACAAGAACATGCTTAAGTCAACCGAGCTAATAACATCTCAAGAAGGACTTGGGATTTCCCCAAAAAGAATTACAGTTTCTACAGCTGGAATCGCCAAAATGATTAAAAAACTAGGCGATGACGACGTAAAATTCAACTTAGCTCTCTCCCTGCATGCAGCCAACGACAAGAAGAGAAGCCAAATAATGGAAATCAACGATTCTAATAACCTTGAAGCACTCAGAGAGTCATTGATCTACTTTCATGAAAAGACCGGATCTAGAGTCACATTTGAATATATAATATTTAAAGATTTCAATGACCAGCTTGAAGATGCCCAAGAGCTAGCAGAATTTTCCAAGTGTGTTCCGTGTAAAATAAACATCATTGAATACAACCCAATTGATGATGGTGAATTGCAACAAACTTCTTTGGCAAGAGTAGATGCATTTGCGAATTATCTAGAAAATAAAAACCTAATCGTTAATATTCGAAGAAGTCGCGGTAAAGATATTGACGCAGCTTGTGGTCAATTGGCAAATAAAAATAATGCCATTAAAAAAGAAGATCGCCTCTTGAAACCTTAACAATTAGAGATTCTAACCCCCTTTATTACCAATGTTATGATTCAATTCATTACGCCCTTGAATCGTTAATAATCAAGCGTTTTGTGAAATTCACAGGTATTAATTGCAATTAAATTACAAATAAAAGCGACCTTTGTGCATCCTTTAGACGAATGTTGTCGTCTTGGTCTTAGTTAACACATACACACACTATGAAACAAAGCCTAATTATTAAATCTATCTTCCTGATATTCACTGCAATGATGTCGCTCAATGGGTTCTCCCAAAACGCGATCACAGCAGATAAATTAACACAAGATTGGACACTACTTACTACTAAAGATGGAGTAGAAGTTTATCTCAAACAAGAAAAATGTAATGTTGGTGCTCCTGAAGCATTTACATATGCATTTATTCGTCTTGTAAACACCAACACTTCTGAAAAGAGTGTTGAATTCAATTTTCAAATGATTTTTGATAACAATTGCTACGGTTGTGGAGACACAAGAGAAACGAAGCAAATGTTAGCTATTCCTGGGTCTACTTCGGTAGAAGGAGAATCTTCAATGAAAATTGGTGAACTAGCATTGTTAATTAATAACCCTTATCAATTGGAGTCTGGTATACTAGAGTCAATTAATATGGATATCCTTAATATTAAGTAATCATGAGATATTTATTATTACCTATTCTATTCGTATTGACAATGCCTTTTACTGGGCAATCTCAAATATGTATCGTAAACGTGTCTCCGCAAGACACTACTATTTGTCCTGGTGATTCAATTGCAATTTTCGGATATGCAGCAATTGTTGCAACTGGACAAAACTTTGACTTTGATTTAGGGTCTTTGCCTCCAGGATGGTCGGCAACAGGTGGTTCAGCATGGGGGAATCCATGTGGAGCTGGAATAAATGGAACTCCTTATTATTGGGCATCTACTTCTGGTGGTGATGTTCCAACAGTAGGTTCTCCTGGTTTTGATGTAACATGCGGTGGGTTCTTGAACTTTGACATGCTGTTTTCATTACAAGGCGGAGCGATGCCATGTGAAGGACCAGATGAAGCAGATGAAGGTGTTTCTCTTCAGTACAGTACTGATGGTGGTATAACTTGGATTGACATTGTCTATTACAGCCCAGGTGGTTTCGAACTTCCAACTAATCCTGGAACTAGTGTAGTGGTTGCAAGTGGACCTACTCCTTATACAACTTGGAGTAGCTTTAGTGTTCCAATTCCTCTAGGAGCATTTACAACAAACACTATGTTCCAATGGACGCAAATATACTCGACTGGTCCTTTGTTTGATAACTGGGGACTTGATAACATCGAGATCATTGGTGGACCGTGTAACACAGCTGTAATTAGCTGGGATAATGGTTTGACTAGTACAAACTCTTTCTGGATTACACCAACTTCAGACACATCATTCGTTGCAAATGTTTATGATACACTTGGAGTCTTCATGTGTTCTTCTGATACGATCAACATTAATGTAATGCAACCAACATTGACTTGGGAATTAGCAGATACATTATACGCTTACTGTCCTACGGATTCATTGCCTGCAGAAGTAGTTAACTTTGCAAATGCAATTGCTCCCTGGGATGTTGAATGGTCAACTGGTAGCACACTTAACCCAACTTTACTTGGAACGAATGGAAATGGACAAGATTTAATTGAGTTCACGGTCGAAATAACGGATGGCTGCGACTATGTCTATTACGACACCGTCATGATGCTCGTCAATCAGACGCTGGCGATTGATACCTTACTATCATTCCCCGCAAGTGCGTGTAATCCAACAGGAGCTACTTCGGCATTCATATCTGGTATAACAGATGCTCTTGGTCAACCATTCTATCATTGGACTGGTCCTGGAAATACAGGAACATACAATATCGATGGAACAGCTATTATAGATATTCCTCCGGGATGGTATTTCTTTAATGTCATTGATGATGTTTGTGAAGTATCAGATAGTGTTTATGTAGACATTGAAAACCCACCAGTTGCTGAGTTCTCTGCATTGCCAACTCAAGGATGTGCTCCATTAGTTGTTGACTTTACAAATACAAGTCAAAACACAGACACTTACCTCTGGGTATACGGTGATGGAACGCCAAACTCAACGGATACAGATCCTACACATACGTTTAATATTTCTTCAAATGTAATGTAGATCGCCTATGCGCCAGACGGTTGTGCTGACACAACGTTCGCAAACATAGCTGTTCAGCCTTGTGGATGTACTGATCCAGCAGCAACGAACTACAACCCGCTAGCAACTATTGATAATGGGACTTGTATCTACCCTTACCCAACAGTGATTGCTCCAAATGTTATTACACCTAACGAAGATCAAGTGAATGATGTATATTCATTAGAAGTTACGAATGCGTCAGATGTTCACCTTGTAATTCTTAACAGATGGGGGAACGTAGTATTTGAGCAAAACGGATTAAACCCAGCTTGGGACGGAACATCTCCAAACGGAAAGAAAGTTCAAGAAGGAACGTACTTCTATAAGTATGTAATCACTGGTGTCGATGAAAGCATCCCACCTCTTGAAGGACATGGTTTTATTCAAGTAGTTATTGACTAATAAATTAAACTAGAAATAAAACGCCTCTCGGTTGAGCCGAAAGGCGTTTTTTTTTGTCCTCAACTTTTCTTTAAATCTATGAATCCATCAGAACATCACGCAATTTGAAGCTTTTACTCTTTAGTAGGAAGATTTGAACTGATTCGGCATCGTAACTCTTATATTTGTACATATGATGTCTGTCAAGGAAATAATAGAGCCAATATCATCTGAAATGTCTGAGTTTGAGGGACGTTTTAGAACAAGTATGAAGTCTAAAGTTCCGCTATTGGATAAAGTGACCCACTACATGATTCGTAGAAAAGGGAAACAAATGCGTCCAATGTTTATTTTTCTCACTGCAAAAATGCTTGGAAAAATTAATGACAAGACTTATGACGCAGCAACTTTAGTTGAACTTCTTCATACAGCAACCCTTGTACACGATGACGTTGTAGATGACGCCAATGAAAGAAGAGGGTTCTTTTCTGTAAATGCTCTTTGGAAAAATAAAATTGCCGTTTTAGTCGGTGACTATATGCTTTCTAAAGTTCTTTTACTTTCAATTGAAAACAATAACACCAAGCTCCTTGAAGTTGTTGCCAGAGCAGTACGTGAAATGTCTGAAGGGGAACTTCTTCAACTTGAAAAAGCGCGAAAATTAGATATCACCGAAGAAGTCTATTTCGAAGTGATCCGTCAAAAAACAGCATCATTAATTTCAACCTGCTGTGAAGCTGGAGCTATTAGTGTTGATCGTCTTGATGAAACGGAGAGAATGCGCTTGTTTGGCGAATACATTGGAATTTCATTTCAACTTAAAGATGATATTTTTGATTATGGCGAACCAGGTGAAATTGGCAAACCTACAGGCCTTGATATCCGTGAACGAAAAATGACACTTCCGTTAATATTTGTTCTAAACAATTCTACCCCGGAAATAAGAAAAGAACTTATCAATATCGTTAAGAATCATAATGAAAACCCAAAAAAGGTTAGAAGAGCAGTTCAACTGGTAATTGAAAATGGGGGAATTGATTATACCCACAAGAAAATGCTAGAATACAGAGACATGGCGATTGACTTAATCAAGGAAGTTCCAGATTCAGATGCGAAAAAATCAATTTTAGGATTGATTGAATACACTACCAAAAGAAAAAAATAAGATGAAATATTTACAATTACTTGCTTTAGTATTAATAGTTGCGGCTTGTTCAGAAAGGACTATAGATGAACCTACAGAGAAATCAGATGAGGATCAACCGACAATCAATAAGCCTACTACTAAAATCAATGATCCAGAAGAATTAGTAGAAGTTAAAGGCCACAAATTCATCCAATACTACCCGGGGAAAAAGCAGATCAAATTCCAAGGTATGCAAGACGATCAAAAAAGACGTCAAGGTCAATGGTCTTATTTTAGTCCTGAAGGAAAAGAACTTTCAACAACAATGTACAGCCATGGTAAAAAGCACGGACATATGATTGTAAAACATGACAATGGAGCAATGCACTATCATGGTGAAATGTCAGAAAATAAAAAAATTGGGATCTGGAAAAATTACGATAGAGACGGTATTTTGGTTAACGAAACAGATTTCGGAGACGGCAAATAATGGCTATAATCCCACCACATATTGTTGACGACATCATGCAGGCTTCTCGTATTGAAGAGGTCATTGGTGAATTCGTCAGTTTAAAACGTGCTGGATCAAATCTTAAAGGACTGAGTCCATTTACTGAAAAAAAGACCAGTTCATTTGTTGTTTCTCCTGCAAAACAAATTTTCAAATGTTTCTCATCAGGAAAGGGAGGGTCAGTTGTTACATTTCTTATGGAACAAGGACATTACTCATACCCAGAAGCGTTGCGTTGGCTGGCGGACAAATACAACATTATTATCCCCGAAGAAGAGGCGGCGAAACCTGCAAAGAGGGAATTGAAAGATGACCTGCCAAAAAATCAGCTTGTGGTAATTACCAACGGAATACATACCGAATACTACCCTGAAGGCAAAAAGATTAAACTTAAGGGACTAGTTGATAACGATAACAAGCGACAGGGTGTTTGGGATTATTTTGCTAAAAATGGCATCCAGCTCTCTATGATGGAATACCGTGATGGACTCAAACAAGGTGTGTTTTTTCAACGCTATAAAACCGGAGTCATTAGACGCACTGGCAATTATAAACAAGATCAACAAGTGGGTGAATGGGTTCAGTATGATGAAAATGGAACTCGCGTAGAAATCAAACAATTCTCCGATTAATGGCTATAATCCCACCACATATTGTTGACGACATCATGCAAGCTTCTCGTATTGAGGAGGTCATTGGTGAATTCGTCAGTTTAAAACGCGCTGGATCAAACCTTAAAGGACTGAGTCCATTTACCGATGAAAAAACAGCTTCATTTGTAGTCTCTCCTGCAAAGCAAATCTTCAAATGCTTCTCGACAGGAAAGGGAGGGTCCGTGGTCACTTTTCTGATGGAAAAGGAACACTATTCTTACCCAGAAGCATTGCGTTGGTTAGCTGATAAATACGGCGTTCAAATTCCAGACGATAGGCCTGCCACTCCTGAAGAGTTAGCTGCAATTTCGGAGAGAGAGAGCCTACATGTAATAAATGAATTTGCTAGGAATGAATTTGTGGATCGACTTCACAATTCTGATGAAGGAAAAAAAATCGGGCTTTCTTATTTCATTGAGCGTGGATTTAGACCCGAAATAATTGAACAATTTCAATTGGGATACTGCATTAATAAAAGTGATGATTTCACATCTGCAGCTATTAAGAAAGGATTCAAACTTGAGTATTTAGAAAAAGTTGGGCTCTCAAAAACAAAAGATGATCGTTCCTTCGATTTCTTTAGAGGAAGAGTCATGTTTCCAATCCATAGTGTTTCTGGAAGAGTTTTAGGTTTTGGAGGTAGAACCCTTCAGAATGATAAAAAAATCGCCAAGTATTTCAATTCTCCCGAGAGTCTGATTTACAATAAAAGTGCAATCCTTTACGGACTTCATTTCGCTAAAGGTGATATTATAAAGTACGACAATTGCTACTTATGTGAGGGATATACAGATGTCATCAGCATGTATCAGGCCGGGGTAAAAAACGTTGTTTCATCATCCGGAACTTCTTTGACAAGAGATCAAATTCGTTTGATTAAACGCTACACAAAAAATATTACTGTTCTTTATGATGGCGATGCACCTGGGATTAAAGCATCATTCCGTGGAATTGATCTAATCCTAGAAGAAGGATTGAATGTCAAAGTTGTATTGTTCCCAGATGGAGAAGATCCGGATTCATTTGCTAAGAAATCAAGCACGTCTGAGTTGGAAGCCTTTATCGCCGAAAAACAACAGGATTTCATTTCTTTCAAAGTGGACCTTCTACTCGAAACCGAGGGGAACGATCCTATTAAAAAGGCGCAATTAATTAAAAATATTTCGCACAGTGTATCGTTAATTCCTGACCAAATTACCAGAAGTGTCTTTGTTCCAGAAGTAGCGAAGCGTTTCAACATAAAAGAGGAAGTAATTTGGGCTGAAGTAGCCAAAGGA
>JABSPC010000389.1 GCA_013215515.1 Crocinitomicaceae bacterium | reverse complement strand
CCATCTTGATTTACAGAAATCTTATACCAATCACCACTTCCTGAAGTCAAAACAGAAGACGTAACAAAATCCTTCGACACATGATTAAAACTTGGCTTTTCTTTAGTGTAAATAATCTCAAAACTTGAGATTCTAACGATTTGTGCCCCCTGTTTTACAAATGGAAAAAGATTTAACGTTAAAAAGTATTCTCTTTGGGCGCTCGCAATCTTACCTTCAAAATCCAATTCACCTACTTGAATATTGTATTTATTCAAGAACAAAAGGTCTTCAGAAGTTGCGCTTTCAGTCGATACAATCTCGACGTTTATACTGTTATTCGGATTAGTAACAGGATGGGTATAAAAGAACAACGGTCTCTTGCCTGTCACATATTGACCTCTCATAGAGGGGACTAGAACACTCTGCTCACCATCCAAGACTTCTACTGGATCTTCCCAAGTAATATTTACGATTTCCGATTTTTGAGAATAGGTAAATCCCGAAAGGGCTAAAATACCCGCTATTGCTATAATTTTATTTAACATGTACAACTAAGTTCGTTTTCATAAGACAAATATCTAAATCAATTATTTGACACACAAAAAAACGATAGAAATCTTTGATTATTATACTGTAATCGCAATATTTGTAACTTTGTTAGAGTTATACCGTTGAAGTAAACTCAACACAAAAGATAATTAACATAAGTTTGATGAGAAAACTTAAGCATTTTATAGTACTAGCCCTTGTTTGTTTAACAAGCTCTAGCGCCTATTCACAAGACCCTCAGTTTACGCAGTTCTATGCTAACCCGATCTATTTGAATCCCGCCTTTGCAGGATCAAATGGATGTCCGCGTTTTGCAATGAATTATCGAAATGAGTGGCCGAGCCTAACAGGTAATTATGTTACATATAGTATGTCCTACGATCAATACTTCAAGAATATCTCTGGAGGTATTGGTGTGATCGCTCTTCATGACCAACAAGGACAGGGTACTATTTTTACATCTACTATTGGTTTAGTTTACTCTTACCATCTTAAAGTGAATCGTAAATTCCAAATGATGTTTGGAGTTAAGGCGGCAATGGTCAATAAATATCTCGATTGGGATAAATTGACATTTGGTGACATGATTGACCCTCGTAGAGGATTCATTTACCAAACAGGAGATGTTCAACGTGGAGGAAGTCGTTACTTCTTTGATGCCTCAGCTGGATTTGTTGGATTTAGTAAGAGCTTCTTTTTTGGATTTGCTGCTCACCACTTAAACAGACCTGACGAATCGATGATAATTGGTTCTTCAAGACTTCCTATCCGTTTGACTGGTCACATGGGTGCTGAAATTAAATTGGGTGGTAAATCTCAATACAGAAACATTACTTCAATTATGCCGAACATAATTTATCAGTACCAAAATGGTTTCCAAGAGATCGCGATTGGTACGTATGTAAAATATGGAGCATTCAATGTGGGGGCATGGTATAGAAATAAAGATGCCTTTATTCTTTCTATTGGAGTTGATACAGGAAAATTCAAATTAGGGTATAGTTATGATATAACAGTATCCAAACTTAATAATGGAGTATCAGGTGGTTCACACGAAGTGTCGCTTGGTCTTAAATTAGATTGTAAAGACAAGATACCATCGTTCAAAACGATTTCTTGTCCTTCATTCTAACAATACTGTAACAATATTGTTTGCATGCGTTGTAGTATGTGAAGTAAGAGTTAAAAAATAATGAAAACCAAAAATAACAATATGCGATTATTTAAATTTATGGCTGTTGCAATTGCAGGGGCTTTTATCGTAGCATCCTGTTCTAGAGAGACCTCTAATAGCACAGGTTGGGATTATAACAATCCTAAACAAGGAGGATTTCAAAAAGTACCATTTGTTGATCAGGAAACTGGACCAGGGCTTCTTTTAGTAGAAGGTGGGTCATTTACAATGGGGCGTACGGAACAAGACGTAATGTTCGATTGGAATAATAGAGCAGCGAGAGTTACTGTTTCTTCTTTCTATATGGATCAAACGGAAATAACAAACTTCCAATGGTTGGAATACCTTTATTGGGTTTCTAGAGCTTACGACGAAACGTATCCAATGATCTACAAAAATGCTCTTCCTGACACCTTAGTATGGAGATCTAAACTTGGAGATAATGAGAAGTATGTTGATTATTACTTACGTCACCCTGCTTATAGAGATTACCCAGTTGTTGGTGTTTCTTGGCTACAAGCAAATGATTTCTGTAAATGGAGAACTGACCGTGTGAATGAATACATTCTTATTCGTGAGGGAATTTTCAAATTTAATACAGATCAAAGAAATGAAAACACTTTTAATACTGAAGCCTATTTTACGGGACAGTATGATGAAGAATCATTAGTTCAAAATATTCAGAATTTGGACCCTGATGGAGCTAGCGAGAAGAGATTAGGCGAACGTAACGTTCGTATGGAAGATGGTATTCTTCTGCCACGTTACAGACTCCCAACTGAAGCTGAATGGGAATTCGCCGCTTCTGGATTAATTGGAAACCTTCAAGAAGGAACGGAAAACATCAACGAAAGAAGAATCTATCCTTGGGATGGACACTGGGTTCGTCAAGATGAAGCGCAATTTACAGGACAAATTAGAGCCAACTTCGTAAGAGGGCGTGGTGATTATATGGGAGTTGCAGGACACTTGAATGATGGTGCTGATGTAACTGCTCCTGTTGAGTCTTATTGGCCAAATGATTATGGTTTATACCATATGGCTGGAAACGTTAGTGAGTGGGTGAAAGATGTTTACCGTCCTCTAACAAGTGAAGATTATGATGAATTCCGTCCATTTAGAGGGAATGTATTCAAAACTAAATTATTGAACAACGAAGGAAATGTTGAACTTAGAAATCAGCAAGTACAGTATGACATTCATGGTATGAAAGAATACTTGAACGAGTTTGAAAGAATTCGCTTCCAAAGAACTTCTGCTGAAAATCACGATCCAAATGATACAATTATCCCTATTGGATTGGCAGCTAATGTTGGATCAAGAAATCCTTCAAAAAGAGGTTATTCTCCAGATCCATACTTTGTTTCTCGCGGAAAAGTAATTGACTCAATTGAAATAGAGCTACTTAGAGAAATCAATGTAGTAATTGATCAAGCCCTTGTCTATTCTAATAATAAGTATGATATTGAAGCATCTGCATACATTCAAGATGAGTTATTCGATGAAATATTTGAAAGTGCAATGAGAGAAGGACCTCAAGGAGAAGAGTATGCATTTAATATCATCTCTATTCTTAGAGACGGATTCAATGACTTCATTATTGACACTCCTGGTAAATTGAAATACCGTAATGTAACTGAAGAAGAAAACATCGGACGTTTGAACTACAGAAGATCTGATTACATTGATTACCTTGATGGCGATATAGAGAGCTCTATTTATTATGAAAATGATGATCGAAAGAATGATATCAACCAAGCAACAAGAGACCCGAACCTAATCATGTACCAAAATATGCATGAGGAGTACGGTCTAGATGGATCAACTGTGAAGCCTGGTGATAAGACATCCTGGCCAACAACTCTCATCTCTGATCAGTCTAGAGTTTACAAAGGTGGTTCTTGGAAAGACAGAGCTTACTGGTTAGCTCCTAGTCAGAGAAGATACCTTGATGAATTCCAATCTACAGATGCAATCGGTTTCCGTTGTGCGATGGATAGAGTTGGTTCTCCTGTAGGATTCAACTACGGAAGAAAAAAGAAAAAAAACAGATAACTACATAAGTCGATCTTAATATTAAAAACTCCCTCGGTTGAACCGAGAGAGTTTTTTTTTGCCCCTACCCGACTAAACAATCATCGACAAGCATTTTCAATTTCATTCTCTTTTAATATGTAACGATTATATCTCGCTCCGTTGTAATAAATGAAAGTGAGATTTCAAAAATGATGAAAACAATGAAAAAATGCGATTATCAATTTCTATGTGCACTGCTGTTGCAGGGACATTTATCGTAGCATCATGTTCAAGACCAACTTCCGAAACTACAAACTGGGAATTTAACAACCCAAAGACGGGAGGATTTCAACAAGTACCATTTATTGATCAAGAAACTGGACCGAGGCTTCTCCTAGTAGAAGGCGGATCATTTACTATGGGTCAAACTGAACAAGATGTTATGGACGACTGGACGAATAGACCAGCACGAGTTACTGTTTCTTCCTTCTACATGGGATCAAACAGAAATTACTAATTTCCCAATGGTTAGAATACCTCTACTGGGTCTCTCGAGCTTACAACGAAACCTATCCAATGGTATACAAGAGTGCCTTACCTGACACATTGGTGTGGCGATCTAAACTAGGAGACAATGAAAAGTACGTCGATTATTACTTACGCCATCCTGCCTACAGAAACTATCCGGTTGTCGGAGTATATTGGCTACAAGCAAATGATTTTTGTAAATGGAGAACAGATCGTGTAAACGAGTACATTCTTATTCGTGAAGGAATATTCAAATTCAACACCGATTAAGTAAATGAAAACACGTTTAACAGTGACGCCTATTTATCAGGACAATATAATGAGGAGTCTTTGGTACAAAATCTTCAAAATTTGGCCCCTTCCAAAATGAACGGTAATAAACTAGGGAAAAGAAATGTCATAATGGAAGACGGCATGCTCCTCCCCCGTTATCGATTGCCGACTGAGGCGGAATGGGAATTCGCAGCTTCTGGATTGATAGGAAACCTTCAAGAAGGAACCGAAAACATCGACGAAAGAAGAATCTATCCATGGAATGGTCATTGGGTTCGTCAATATGAAGCGTAATTTACAGGGCAAATAAGAGTCAACTTAGTAAGAAGTCGCGGTGATTACATGGGAGTTGCTGGT
>JABSPC010000388.1 GCA_013215515.1 Crocinitomicaceae bacterium | reverse complement strand
CGTGATACTGTTACTGTCTAACCTTAGTGATGCTCAGAGTTGGCAATGGACAGAATTGGCTCCTATGCCCTTTAAAACGGCCAATAATGCTGTTTGCGAAGCTATAGTGAATGGCAACGAGTTTGTTTATTCATTTGGAGGGATTGATACTACAAAATTGTACTCTGGAATTCACAGTAGAAGTTTTAAATACGATGTTACTGCTGATACTTGGTTAGAAGTTCCACCACTTCCAGATTCAGAATCAAAAATTGCATCTGGTGCTTCGTTCGTGAAGGGTAAGATCTATATTATTGGTGGGTATCATGTTTATGCCAATAACAGCGAGGTTTCATCGAGTAAAGTTCACGTGTTTAATCCCCAAACGGATACCTATGAGGCAGACGGAGTTGATGTTCCTCTCGCAATTGATGATCATGTTCAATGTGTTTATAAGGACAGTTTAATATATGTTGTGACAGGTTGGAGTAATAGCGGAAATTTTCCGAATGTTCAGATTTACGACCCTACCTTAAATCAATGGCAAAATGGAACTTTTGTTCCTACAAACTTTCAATATACAGCGTTCGGAGCCTCTGGATCTATCGTTGGAGATGCTTTGTACTACCATGGAGGAGCTGCAGGAAGGGCATTTGCAGCGCGTAAATTCATGCGTAAAGGATACATCAACCCAGCTGACCCAACTGATATTACATGGGAGTTAATGGCTGATGCACCTGGAGATATTGGTTACCGTTCGGCATGTAGTACTAGAGGAAATACTTTGTTTTGGATGGGCGGTTCAAGCTTGTCCTATAACTATAATGGTATTGCATACAACGGGTCGGGTGGGGTAGACCCCTCTGCTAGAATTCTGCATTACAACAACTCAAGTGAACAGTATTTAGATGATATTTCTCAACCATTTGGCGTGATGGATTTAAGAGGGATCGCTAAGCTTTCAAACGACCAATGGATTATCTGTGGAGGAATGGATTCTACGCAATCTGTTATGAATCACACTTTTTTATTAGAGAACTCGAGTCTTGGCTTGGGGGTTTCAACCTTGTCTGAATTTCGAATAAAGTATACGAATTCGGGAGTGGAAATTGAATCAGAGTTATTTGGAAAGGCTTCATTAATTGACTTTCAAGGAAAAGTGATTATTGATTTTGATGCAGCAAATGAATTTAGAATTGATGTGTCAAAGTTAGAAGATGGAATATATTTATTTAATCAGGGACGGAAGACAATCCGACTTAAGTTATAAGAATGGGAAAGGATAAATTGAGAAGGTTTGCTGCAGTAAAGGAATTCAATAATTTCTATGAGCCTGTATTAAAAGAAGCATTTCCATTAAAAGGAAACTGGAAAAAAGAACATTTCAAAAATGACAACCCAATTGTGCTTGAGCTTGGTTGTGGTAAGGGAGAGTACTCTGTCGGCTTAGGTAAACACTTTCCAGACAAGAACTTCATTGGTGTTGATATCAAGGGAGCGAGAATGTTCGTTGGAGCTGAAGAAGCGTTGAATGACGAAATGAATAATGTTGCGTTTTTGAGAACTCGAATCGATTTCATAATGGATTACTTTGAAGAAGGTGAAGTGGATGAAATTTGGTTGACATTTTCAGATCCTCAACCTAAAAAGCCAAGAAAGAGATTGAGTTCACCATTATTCATTGAGCGCTATCGTAATATATTGAAGAAGGGAGGAATCGTTCACATGAAGACGGATAGTGATCTGCTTTTTGAGTATACCGAAGGGCAAATTAAGGAACACAAATACGATTGCCTTGAATTAACGTGGGATTTGTATGGGGAACTTCCTGAAAATATTGATCCACTCACGAGAGAGATCTTTCATATCAAAACGCACTACGAAGTTTTATTCACAGACCGTGGTGCAACGATTAAGTATACCAAGTTCAAGATTCATTAATACTTAGTTCTAAACTTGTTACTTTTCTGAGATTGCGCATTTTGGAGTCAGAACTTATTGCTTATGACTCGAAAAAATCATTGGATTGTAATTCTAGTAATTGCTGGAATTCTCTTCTCTTGCTCGGATTCAATGAAGAAACCTCTCAAAGAAATTAGTACCCATCAAGAGATAGTTATTGCAGAGGACACTCTAGTCTTGGAACTTGAAGTTATTCAGTTTTCTATTGAAAATTGGAGTTCATATCCAGATTCAATTGGCCATTATTTTTCAGAAGGAGTAGGATGGTATTCTGATAGTCTTGAATGGACTATCGATACCTCAGAAGTTGATAATTACACCTTGTTTGATTATAATAATGGAATCCTTCAAATTGAAGTGTATGATTTCAAATCTTCAGAAGAAGCAACCGATTATTTCAACGAATTAAAATCACGAGAGTTTTTAATCTGATTTGGATTGAACAAACTGCCTAATCATATTTTGGTCGATAGCAATCGAGTGTATTGGCACCACATGGAACATCCTTATGGCCATCGGATGAATGATCTCAATGACATTTTTGCTAAATCCTTCAATTTCTATCCAACGAGTTCGAATTTGGATTCTCTCTCAGGATTTAATTACTGTCAATGTCATAATGAATATGCAAATTTGGATGAACTACAAGGCGATTGGATTTTTGATGCTTCGATTGATATTCGATTGGATAGTACGAAACGACTTTGGGGTAGAGTAATGAATTCTGGATTCAACGTAAAAGAGGGGATGGAAATAACGTTGACAAAGGACACTACATGGGGCAATGGGAACTCCTATAGTCACAGCGTTAGTAGATCGTTGAGTTTGGCCGAGATCAAATATTACTGGAATTACAAATATTTCCCTGAATACGGAACGAGAAGCGAAGGTTTTCCCTTGCGAATTAATAAAGAGAATTATACAGAAGATTTCATTACGAAAACGGATGCTTTAACAAAAAATCACTTGCCTTATAAGACCTATTCAATTTATATTAAAGAGTTGCGACATTTACAGGTAATCTCAATTGAAGGCCATGGCACCTATTGTGAATCGGGAAATAAATTCAGTAGGATGAGAAGAAGGTAGCTACGCCACTCTCAACTTCGACATTTTTGAATTCGAGAATTGAGCCTTAGCGTATTCCGCGGTAACTCTAAACTCAGTTTCATTCTGAGAAGGAAGGTCGCACATCGCATTGTTAAGAATTGCTTCGCAAATGGATCTTAATCCACGAGCTCCCAATTCAAATTCAATTGCTTTTTCAACGATAAAATCGAAAACGTTCTTGTCGAATTTCAAATCAATTCCGTCAATCTCAAACAAACGAACGTATTGCTTAACCAAAGCGTTTTTAGGCTCAGTAAGTATTCGTTTTAAGCTTTCTGGACTAAGAGGTTCCAAGTAAGTAAGAACTGGGAAACGTCCAATTAGCTCAGGAATTAACCCAAATGATTTGATATCGGTCGGGTTAACATATTTTAAAAGTGAATCTGTATCAATTCGATCTTCTTCAGAAGATGAGAAACCAATCGTTTGACGGTTAACTCTTCCTGCAATAATTTTTTCTATTCCATCAAACGCACCTCCACATACAAATAGGATGTTTTTAGTGTTGATTTGAATCATTTTTTGCTCTGGGTGCTTTCTTCCTCCTTGCGGCGGAACGTTTACTACTGCTCCTTCTAGAAGCTTCAATAATGCTTGTTGAACACCTTCTCCAGAAACATCCCTAGTAATTGAAGGATTATCACTTTTACGAGCAATTTTATCAATTTCATCAACGAAGACAATTCCTTGTTCAGCCGCGTCAACGTTGTAGTCAGCAGATTGTAATAATCGAGACAAAATACTCTCAACATCTTCACCAACGTATCCTGCTTCGGTTAAAACCGTAGCATCAGCGATACAGAAAGGTACATTAAGCATTTTTGCAATCGTCTTTGCCAAAAGTGTTTTTCCTGTTCCAGTACGACCGACTAAAATAACATTCGATTTTTCAATCTCAACATCATCTTTAGACTCGGGTTGGTTCAATCGCTTGTAGTGATTGTATACAGCAACAGAAAGTACCTTTTTCGCATCATCTTGACCGATAACGTAATCATCTAACTTGGATTTGATCTCTATTGGCTTGTATACGTTTACAATCCGCTCCTCCGATGTATTCGTAGCCCCAAGATCTTCCTCTTTAATTATTGTGTGCGCTTGTGATACACAACTTTCACAAATGTGACCAGTAACTCCGGCAATTAGCATTCCTACTTCTGCTCGTGATCTTCCACAAAATGAACAACCTGCTTCTTTTTTTGGCATAACTTGTTTCGTCAAAAAAGCCCCTCCCATTGCGTCTTGGTTAAATCGAGACGAGACGAGATGGGCTTTATAATATTTACAAAGATAAACTATTTAGGGTTGCGAAGCAAAATTTCGTCAACCATACCATATTTTTTCGCTTCTTCAGCTGTCATCCAATAATCTCTATCAGAATCGGCCCAAACTTTATCGTAATCTTGTTTAGAATGTATAGAAATGATATCGTACAATTCTTTCTTTAGTTTTTGAATCTCTCTTGCAGTGATTTCAATATCAGATGCCTGACCTTGAGCTCCACCTAATGGTTGGTGAATCATTACTCTAGAGTGTTTCAATGCTGATCGCTTGCCTTCAGCTCCAGCACACAATAATACCGCTCCCATTGATGCCGCCATTCCAGTACAGATTGTCGCTACATCAGGATTGATATATTGCATTGTATCGTAAATTCCCAATCCAGCGTAAACGGATCCTCCTGGAGAATTCAAGTAGATTTGAATATCCTTTTTCTGATCTGCAGATTCTAAGAACAATAATTGCGCATTGATAATATTTGCAACCGCATCATTAATTCCAGTTCCTAAAAAGATAATTCTATCCATCATTAATCGCGAGAAAACATCCATCTGAGTCATGTTCATTTGGCGTTCCTCAATAATATAAGGTGTCACTGATGATTCAATGTATGAGTCTACGTGCATGCTACTAATACCTACGTGCTTAGTGGCGTATTTTCTAAATTCGTTACCGTCGAACATATTTGTTTTTATTTGTATTGTTATAACGTTAAAGCTATAAACAATGTTGGGATTGACAATCAAAAATAAATCAAAAAAAAGTTAAATTCAGATGAGCGGTTTCTAGTTTGTATATTTGGTAGAAATGAGCCCTTCAGAAGTCAAAAATAAGCGCATTCTAATTTCTCCTCTAAATTGGGGCTTTGGTCATGTTTCTCGATGTATTGGGCTCATTCATCAATTGAGAAGACAGGATAATTTTGTCGTTGTGGCTTGTAATGAGAACCAACGAAATATTTTCCTAGAATACTTTCCAAATTTGGCATATGTCAATCACGAAGGATACCCGTTTGATTTTAGAGGAAACGGTAAATTTGGACAAGAATTGATAAGTGCAATTGTGCCTCTTCGCGAACGCCTGAAAAAGGAAAAAATTCAAACTCAAGAATTGGTCGAAAAATTCAAAATTGATCTAGTAATTGCAGATCATCGATATGGATTTATTTCAGCCCAAGTTCCTTCGGTATTTGTTACCCATCAATTTGCACTCCCTGTGAAATGGTATGAAATTGCAGTTCGGAAAGTTCATAGCCAATTGATGAAACAATTCAGTGAAATATGGATTATGGATTATGAAGATAGCCGCTTGGCGGGTAAATTAAGTACTACTTCAAGTGAAATTAATAGAACTTATATTGGACCTTATTCGCGATTTTCACTTTATGACATTCCAGAAGAGAAAACAATTGAATCTGTTCTTATTATTAGTGGACCAGCTGCTTATGGACAAAAATTTCTTGAAGAACAATTGAGTCTATTCAACTCAAATTCAGTAGAGATAATCGCTTCTTCCGAAATTACCATTCCTGTTGGACATAAGGTCCTTTCAAAGAGTTGGAAAGAACAAGATATTGCTATTATGAGTGCGTCTCATATTGTTTCAAGATCTGGTTATTCAACAATAATGGATCTGGAAATCTTGAAAACGCCAGCCACAATGTATCCTACTAAGGGCCAGCGAGAACAAGAGTATTTATATAATTTGCATCGTTAGATTAAGGATTATTCATAATGAATTCCTTCAACTCGTCTTTATTTGATTTATGTGTTATTGCATCGACGACAATATCATAGTTTGATTTATCTGTTGTTTGATCGTATAGATCTTTTGCAATTTGTAATCTTGATTTGTCGTATGCAAACTCTTCCATTATCAATACGACTTGCGCAGATACGAAGCAATAATCTTTAGTAACGAATTGTGCTGTTTTTAATCGATCATCATTGTAAGCTTCTTTTGCGATTTTGGATTTCATAGTTGCGATATCGGTATCATTAGCCACGTTTGCACAAATGTTTAGGGTTGGAACATTCGGAAGATCAACAACGATTCCATCTTGTGTAACAGCGCATCCATTTAGAATTGCCATTGCGATAATTAGTTTATATAGTTTCATAACAATCGTTTTAGGCATCCGATTTATTTCGGACATAAATGGTATTTCAAGAATTGAACCAAAGTCGAATACTTGTGCAGAAGGCAAAGCTCAACTGATGTCAAATGAACACTCTCACAGATGTGAAGTTGTCATTTCTATCGATGAGGAAAAATGAAGTTAATTATTGATTGAATACTTTCTTAGAAGTTCCGTCGCTAAACACATGGATTTGAAGTCCCTTGTCCTCAAATGAAACGGGTTGTCCTAACAAGTTATAAATTCGGATCAGTTCTACGTTAGAAGTAATGCTATTATCAATTACAACTGTTTTATAGTGCTTCTTTTCAGTTCCGTCAAGATCGTACTGACGCAATCTGTAATAGTTAATAGAATTTTCAAAATAAAAATCCACAATGTTATACTTCGATGTTGTTTGAGCATCTCCGACTGATTTAACAGTTCGTACTTCTTTCCAATACTTACCGTCAATACTTCTGTCAACAACGAAAATATCCGAGTTTCTTTCTGAAGATGTCTCCCAAATTATTTTATTGCCATAGGGTTCATTCCAGCCTTCAAATAGCGATATTTCAACGGGTAAGACAGTTACAGGACAATTTGAAGTTAATGGATCTCTCATTAATTCAAGCCAAGCTTGATTTAAAGCATTATTTGCGAAACCTGCAGTTTGATTTGTTGCATTTGCCGTTCCAGATGACCAATTGGATATATCAAAGAAATCACCATCAGAAAACCAGCCACATGTTACGCTACCGCTACCGCTGAATAATTTAAGATCGTGGGGACCTCCTGAAATTTCTGCCCCACCATATGAAACACCATGATAATACGTTCCGTCAGGTTGGCGCACTTGGATCGCGTCACCGCCATTTCGTAAACTTAAAGGAGTCCATCCGGATAAAGGAGATACGGCATAAGTACAAGGAGTGTATAATGAGTCTGGAGATGTTGTCGCCGGCATTGTGGTGCATCTTTCAAATAAAGTACTATTATGAGGAACAACGTAAAGCGAATCATTATTGGCATCCGTCGGATCATCAGGGGGAAGATCCGCATTAGGATCTGCACCGTTGTAAATAACAATTAAAGAACCGACTGGGATTGCTGCCCATTGAGCATTGAATGCAAACCTGAAGTGACCAGGAGCAATTCCAGATGCTGTTCCAGAATAACTTGCTGGAGAAGTAAATGTCCCGTTATTATCATCCAGAATGTATCCACGTATATCAACAACGTCTCCACATTGACCTGCCACAACAAATTCGTAATACTCTTCATTTCCTGCTAGACCATTGGACCATTCATTAATAATGAGTCCCGAAGCAGCAGGTAAAATTGGTCCACATATACCTGTTTGAGTAATTGTGAATGCCGAACTGCTCGATCCAATTGATACCGGAGTGTCAGAAACTACACGAATTAGATAGCCCGCACCTGAAGCAGTCGTTGCAGGT
>JABSPC010000387.1 GCA_013215515.1 Crocinitomicaceae bacterium | reverse complement strand
GAATTTTACTCCACTTACAAATATATAACGAATAAAATTGTTAATAAGTAGTCCTAAACAGCCATTTTCCACAGATTTTTGTGAATAAATACCAGTTTCCAAACCTGCTTTTTCTGCTTTATTTGACTAATTTCGAACCTTGCTTTTTAACATGCACAAATCGTGCTAAAACAAAACTAGTGACAACATGGCAGATGGAGAAAGAATAATCCAGATTAAAATTGAGGATGAGATGAAATCAGCGTACATTGATTATTCAATGTCCGTTATTGTGTCGAGAGCACTTCCTGACGTGAGAGATGGTTTTAAACCAGTTCACAGAAGAGTGCTATACGGTATGCAAGACTTAGGTGTCTACTCAAACAAACCATATAAGAAGAGCGCGAGAATCGTTGGTGAGGTACTTGGTAAGTATCACCCACACGGTGACAGCTCTGTATATGACACAATGGTACGTATGGCTCAGCCATGGTCCTTACGTTATCCATTAGTAGATGGGCAAGGAAACTACGGTTCTATCGATGGTGATAGTCCTGCAGCAATGCGTTATACTGAGGCACGACTTCGAAAGATTGCTGAAGATATGCTTGGTGATCTTGAAAAAGATACGGTTGATTTCGCACCTAACTTTGATGATAGCTTACAAGAACCGACTGTTCTTCCTTCTAAAATCCCTAACCTTCTTTGTAATGGGGCAAGCGGTATTGCAGTAGGTATGGCAACTAATATGGCGCCACACAACCTGACAGAGGTTGTTAACGGAATAATTGCTTACGTTGACAATAATGATATTAACGATGAGGAATTATTACGACATGTAAAAGCTCCTGATTTTCCAACTGGAGGTATTATTTATGGATACGAAGGTGTTCGTGATGCTTTACTTACCGGTAAAGGTCGAATAGTAATGCGTGGTAAAGCAGAAATTGAAGTGACTAAATCAGGAAGGGAAGTAATTATTGTTACTGAGATTCCTTACCAAGTAAATAAATCTGATATGATTCGCAAAACTGCGGATTTGGTCAATGATAAAAAGATTGATGGAATTTCTGATTTAAGAGATGAATCTGATAGAAATGGAATGCGTATCGTTTATGAATTAAAACGTGATGCTATTCCAAATGTCGTATTAAACAAATTATACAAGTTCACAGCACTACAGAACTCATTCTCAGTAAACAATATATGCCTAGTTAAAGGACGTCCTGAGCTTTTGAACTTACGTCAGATCATTGAAAACTTCGTTGAATTCAGACATGAAGTAATCGTTAGAAGAACGAAATTTGAATTAAGAAAAGCAGAAGAAAGAGCACACATTCTAGAAGGATTAATTATTGCATCTGACAATATAGATGAAGTAATTAAATTGATAAGAGCATCAAAAAGCCCTGACGAAGCTCGAGAAAAATTAATGAATCGCTTCAAATTAAGTGATATCCAATCTCGTGCAATCGTTGAAATGAGACTTCGTCACTTAACAGGACTTGAACAAGATAAGTTACGTGGTGAGTATGATGAATTAATGATCTTGATTGCTGATTTGAAAGATATTCTTGCTAACATAAGCAGAAGAATGCAAATCATTAAGGACGAATTAGAATACGTAAGAGATAAATACGGTGACGAAAGAAGATCTGTTATTGAATATTCAGCAAGCGAAATGCGAATTGAAGATTTAATTCCGGATGAAGAAGTTGTTGTTACTATTTCTCATGCTGGTTATATTAAAAGAACGAGCTTAGCTGAATACAAGGTTCAGAATAGAGGTGGGATGGGATCTAAAGGTTCTACAACTAGAGACAAAGATTTCTTAGAAGAACTATTTGTCGCTACAAACCATAACTATTTACTAATCTTCACTGAGAAAGGTAAATGTATCTGGATGCGTGTATTTGAAATTCCTGAAGGATCGAAAATATCCAAAGGAAGAGCCATTCAAAACTTATTAAATATAGGTCAGGACGACAAGATTAAGGCCTATGTTAATGTAAAAGATCTTACTGATAAAGAATATGCAGATAGTCATCACATAGTAATGGCAACGAAGCGTGGTGTAATTAAAAAGACATCGTTAGAGGCATATTCTAGACCTCGTACAAATGGTATCAATGCAATTACAATTCGTGAAGGCGATGAATTGCTAGAAGCTAAATTGACTAATGGATCTAATGAAATCGTATTGGCGACTACAATGGGCAGAGCAATTCGATTCAACGAAGAGAAAGTTCGATCAATGGGAAGAAACGCAGCAGGTGTACGCGGAGTCACTCTAACTGGAGATCATGACGAAGTTATAGGTATGATTTGCGTCGAAGACATCTTCTCTACTATTCTTGTAGTTTCTGAAAATGGATACGGTAAACGTACTTATTTGAACGACCCTAAGGACGAAGAGCCAGTTTACAGAATTACAAACCGTGGTGGTAAAGGTGTTAAAACTTTGAATGTTACGGATAAAACTGGTAAATTGATATCCATTAAAAACGTTACTGACGAGGAAGACTTAATGATCATCACTAAAGCTGGTGTTACAATTAGAATGCATATTGATTCTATTCGCACAATGGGTAGAGCTGCTCAAGGGGTTAAACTAATCAACTTGAAAGGAAAATCTGCTATTGCTGCCGTTGCAAAAGTACCAAGAAGTGAAGATGAAGAAGAGCCTTTACTTGATGAAGATGGTAATGTGATTGAAACTTCAGAGACAGAAGGATATGAAAACACTGAAAATGGCACGGATATTGAAAACAACGATTCTGTGGAATAAATGCACTTTTTGCATCTAAAGAAAAAACAATTATGAATATGTTAATGAAAAGATTGATTTTAACCTTAGGGATCGTTGCCTTGAGTAGCGCTTCATTTGGACAAAAGGGTAGAATTACGGACGCAGCGTTGGAGTATAAAAAACTTCACTCTATGCTTTATACTTTACCTACGAGGCAAGACATCCCTGGAGCTAAGAAATCTGTGCTTTTGGCTAAAGGCTATATCGACCAAGCTGCAGTTCATCCTGACACAAAAGAAAATCAAAAGATGTTCCTTTATAAAGGACAAATCTATTTTGCACTTTCGATGTTATTAGAAATGGACTCTAGTTTGACAACCGTTTCATCTGATGACGCGCTAGACACTTCCTTGAAAGCATGGGAAATGGGACTAAACCTTGGAAAAAAGTACAAAATGGCCATTCAAGATGCAGCAAACGAAAAAAGACAGTTTGCATCTATGATAGCTGGTGAAATGTGGAAGAATGAAAAGTACCTCGAAGCTGGAGAGGCCTATGAAGTATGTGCTATGATTGCTAATTCAATAGGGGTTGTCGACAGTGTGTTTATTTTCAATGCAGCGATTGCATATGACAATGGTAATGATCTAGACAATGCGATCAAAATGTACGATCAGCTTGCTGCAATGAATTACCAAGAAGGTAAAGGCGCACAACTGTCAGGGAACGCTTATTTAAGAGCTAAAAATTACGATAAAGCCATTGAGATCTTATCAAAAGCACGTAAAGACTACCCAGGGAACAAAGAAGTTCTTTTAGGATTGGTAAACGCTAACATTGCAGCAGGGAATACTGAAGGAGCTGAAAAAGCGTTGAAAGATGCTATTGCTGACGACTCAACGAATCCTAGGTTGCATTATGCAAATGGTACTATTTATTTAGAATTAAAGAGAAATCAGGAAGCTGAGGATGCTCTTAGAAGAGCAATTGAATTGGATCCAGATTACGCTTTGGCAAAATATCAACTTGGAGCTCACCTTGTTAACTGGGCATTTGAATTGAAAACGGAACTTGGTCTTTTAGGGATGAATGACCCCAAAGAGGCAGAACTAACAGTTAAGGCCAATGAGAAAATGGATGGTGCAATTGAGGCCCTAGAGTCATACTTGGTTAATGATGAAAAGAACATAGACGTTTTGAAGATCCTTAAAAAAGCATACAGAAAGCAAGGTAACAAAGCTAAATCTGACGAAGTTCAAACCCGTATCGACGCGATATAGGTTCTTTAGAACTTATAAATATTAAAACCCTGACACCCAATTTTGGATATCAGGGTTTCTTTTGATTCATACTTTAATTATCAAATAATTTATATATCTTTGCGCTCCGCTAGCATTGCGTTTACGCGATATTATCGGGACTGAAAATTTAAACATTGTCGCAAACCTATTTGTACCGCGACATTATTAATTCTTTCGAGATTAAGTAGGTTACTCGAAATACAATTATTTAAGCCACCATGGCATTAGAAAAAGTAACTCAGGGAGATCCTGACTTTGACTGGGATGCATTAGCATTAGACGGTTATTCACAAGAGGAAAGATCAGAATTATCTGGTAAATACGAAGGAACTCTTAATTCAGTAGCGGAAAGAGAAGTGATTGAAGGAACAATTGTTTCTTTAAACAAAAAAGAAGTTGTTATTAATATCGGATCTAAATCTGAAGGTATTATTCCGACTAGCGAATTTCGTTACAATCCAGATTTAAAAGCTGGAGACACAGTAGACATCTTTGTTGAAACACAAGAAGACAAGTACGGACAATTGGTAATCTCTCACAGGATTGCAAGAGTACACAGTGCTTGGAAGAAAGTAAATGACGTTCTGGCAACAGGAGAAATCATTACTGGATTCGTTAAGTGTAGAACAAAAGGAGGCTTAATTGTAGACGTATTTGGTCTTGAGGCATTCTTACCCGGTTCTCAAATTGACGTTAAGCCTATTCGTGATTACGATATGTACGTTGGAAAGAACATGGAATTCAAAGTTGTTAAGATCAACCAAGAATTTAAAAACGTTGTTGTTTCTCACAAAGCACTTATCGAAGCAGAGCTTGAAGAACAAAAGAAACTTATCATTGCTGGTCTTGAAAAAGGTCAAGTATTGGAAGGAACAGTTAAAAACATTACTTCATACGGTGTATTCATCGATCTTGGAGGTGTTGATGGACTTGTTCACATCACTGATTTATCTTGGGGACGTGTTAATCACCCAGAGGAAATCGTTGAATTAGATCAAAAAATAAATGTTGTAATCCTTGACTTCGATGATGAGAAGAAAAGAATCGCACTTGGGTTGAAGCAATTGGAATCTCATCCTTGGGATGCTCTAGATGCTGAATTGAACATTGGAGATAAAGTAAAAGGAAAGGTTGTTGTTATGGCTGATTACGGTGCATTCGTTGAGATTGCTGCTGGAGTTGAAGGTCTTATTCACGTTTCTGAAATGAGCTGGTCTCAACACTTACGTTCCGCTCAAGATTTCTTGAAAGTAGGAGATGAGGTTGAAGCAGTTGTTCTTACTTTAGATAGAGAAGAAAGAAAAATGTCTCTTGGTATCAAGCAGTTAATGCCAGATCCATGGGAGGCTATTGAAGGGAAGTATGCAGTACAAACTAAGCACAATGCTAAAGTTCGTAACTTCACTAACTTCGGTGTGTTCGTTGAGTTAGAAGAAGGAGTTGATGGATTAATCCACATTTCTGACCTTTCTTGGCAAAAGAAAATCAAACACCCATCTGAATTCTGTAAAGTTGATGACATGATGGATGTTGTAGTTTTAGAAATCGATAGAGAAAGTCGTCGTATTTCTTTAGGTCACAAACAACTTGAAGAAAACCCATGGGATGTATTCCAATCAACATTTACTGAAGGATCAACACACCAAGGAACAATTATCGAAAACAAAGATAAATCTGGAATCGTATCATTGCCTTATGGACTTGAAGGAATCTGTCCTGCTCGTCACATGAGAAAAGAAGATGGTTCGAATGCGAAGATTGAAGAAACTTTGGATTTCGTAGTTATCGAATTCAATAAAGATGCACGTAAGATTGTTGTCTCTCACACTAGAACTTTCGAAGAAGGTGATGATAGCAGACCAGCTCCTAAAGGAAAAGGTGGTGCTAACAAAGGTGGTGGCAAATCAGCTGCAGTTTCTAAAGTAAATCAAAATACTGAGAAATCTACTCTTGGTGATTTAGATGCTTTGGCAGCGTTAAAAGAGAAAATGGACGGAGGAAAGTAATTTTCTAAATCCTTAAAAGATAGAAGCCTCAATCGAAAGATTGAGGCTTTTTTTGTTTATCTCGACTGCACTCGATAAACAATCGATTAAACGTTGGTAGAACGCTGCCGAGATCAACATGAATTACACAAGATTAAAAACTCAAAAATGATTTCAGAATGAAATTTGAATATTAAGTTTGCATAGCAATTGAATCAATGAAAAGAAAAAAAACACTTATAATCCAAGGTGGTGGATTCAGAACAGGCTTTAGCACAGGTGTGCTGGATGCATTTCAAAAAGGAAATCATACTAATTTCGATATTTACATCGGGATCTCTGGAGGTGCTATAGCTCTCTCCTACTTCCTTAGCGAACAGCGTGAAAAATGCTTCAATGCTATGTGCTTACTTGCTGTTGATCCTAATTTCATCAGCTATTCTGGATT
>JABSPC010000386.1 GCA_013215515.1 Crocinitomicaceae bacterium | reverse complement strand
CAACGATTTCAATAATAATTAATGGGTTTAGCCAATACAACCCTATCAGGGCCTCGTTCTTTTTATTTTTAATTAGGAGAAAACGCAAAGCAAAGAAGGAAACCACTTCTGCAATTAGAAGCCAAATTCGCATAATCACTAGGTTTCCACCATTCTGAGAACCGAAATTCGACGCATTTTTAAATACAAATTGGTTGATGGTGGGGTAAATGGAATAGTATTTCTTTGAGTTAATTCCATCGGGAAACTCATCCGATGAAGCCGCATAAAGTTCTTTGTATTTTTCCTTCAATAACGAATCATAGCCAAAAAACTTTTCATAATTTTTCGGAATAAACTTAAAGGCTGAAACACCGTCGTTTTGCAATTCACCATCCCAAGTAAAACGGAAATAGTCATTGGATAAATGTGGTGTTACCAAAAGAAAGGCAAGTCGAAAAGCCAATCCA
Source organism: Crocinitomicaceae bacterium (assembly GCA_013215515.1). Taxonomy (GTDB): domain Bacteria; phylum Bacteroidota; class Bacteroidia; order Flavobacteriales_D; family Crocinitomicaceae; genus UBA4466. The sequence goes on along the minus strand of JABSPC010000386.1, from coordinate 1,054 downwards.
AAAGTGAAGACCAACACCCAGTGTTTTTTGTGTCGAATACAATGAATTGTGATTAGTAGCCCAATTACAAATAGAGCAGTATAGACTCCAAAAATTAAAAAGTGGTCCGTTCTTTTAAACGCATACGCAAATAGGAAATAACCAGCCAAAGCAAGTAATGCAAGGATCCAAATATGGACTTGATATCGTTTTATGAACTCCATCTAAATGTTCGGTTTTTGAAGAACAATGAAAGTGAGAAGCCGGCAAGAATTATTAGTCCATAAATCATGGACATAAAGTTCATGAAATTAAGTCCTGTAATCGTCCAGAAAGCGCCGTAGAGTAGACATATTGATTCCAATATCAAAATGCTTTTTTCCTTTTTAAAATCGTATCCCCTTTTAATGTTCTCCACTTTCGATTCGCCAAATTTAGGTGTACGGACAAAAGCTGATTTCTTGCCAATATACCCTTCAATAACACCAAGAACCATGTACAGAGAAATCCCCGTTGTCATTGCGAAATAGGTCAATACTGAAGGGATAAAAAGCAAAGTGGTCTTGACTTTGTCCGTTGAGGATCTCCAATTCCCTACAAAAAAGATAAGGAGCAACATATAAATTACGCTGGCACCAAGCCCAGTAAAAACTTCTTTGTATGGAACATCTACTTCACCCACTTGATCGAAGTAAAAAACCGCCGGACTCAACATTAAAATTGCAACGACCAAAAGATAAACAGAGCTGTTCAGTAAATGAAACGTTCCCATGATTTTACTGCGCTCCTTTACGTTGGAATTCCAAAGCGTTCGAATATTTTTTTTCAAGCATTCCGCTGCGCCTTTCGACCATCTAAATTGCTGTGTTCGAAATGCTTCGAAGGTTACCGGTAATTCTGAAGGTGAACCAACATCAAACAAATATTCAAACCTCCAACCCATCGATTGCGCTCTAAAGCTTAAATCTAAATCCTCTGTTAGCGTGTCGCCTTGCCAACCACCAGCCTTTTCAATACATTCTTTTCTCCATATTCCGGCTGTACCATTGAAATTGATGAATCCACCTCCGTTTTT
>JABSPC010000385.1 GCA_013215515.1 Crocinitomicaceae bacterium | reverse complement strand
GTTAGTTATAAATCTCCGGCGAAATACGATGATCTTCTAAAAATTGAAACTCGAATTACAGAGATGAAAGGAGCCCGTTTAGTCTTTGATTATATTATTCGAATCGAGGAACGAATAATCGCGACAGGCAGCACTACTTTAGTTTTTATATCGAAAGACGATATGCGCCCTACTCAACCACCTGCAGACTTTACTCAATTACTCAGTAAATACGAGGAAATATAGCCCTCTAACCTGTGCATTTGTCGATTTTTATTGTTACATTATATTGTAGATGAGAATAAATGATCAGGATTGGAATATTATAGATATTACTAGGGCTTTCTTCCCTTTTCAGTTAATTATTGCTCATTTAAAACACAATCTTTTTTCCCTTCTTTTCTGGTTCGTATTATTTTTCATTGTAAACGGAAACCTCGGAGCATCTTTTGGAATTCCATTGCTTTTTCACTCTCCTGAATATTTAGGTGAAGTCTCTTCCTTATCTTTCATACTATTGGGATTTGCCCTTGGCGGCTTTATAATGGGATTCAATACATACAGCTATATAAAAGTAGGAGCCCTTTTCCCGTTCTTAATTACGATTAACCGGCCATTCTTCAAATTCTGTATTAACAACGCTCTAATCCCCGCAATATTCGTTTCTATCTACCTCTATAAGATGATAGGGTTTCAGCTCGTAGAGGAATTGGCCTCCACAGGAGAAGTTATAATGTACTCTATTTCTTTCTTAGCAGGAATAACCTTGTTTCTTGGGTTGTCGTTTCTATTCTTCTTCCGATTGACAAAAAACAACAAGAGCTATGAACTTCATTCTTCAGAACCAATTGCATCTGTAACACATAAGAATGATAAATGGTATGAAATCTTTAAGCGTCAAAAAGACCGTACCTATATATACATCGGAATAAAACTTCGACTTATGCCAAGTAGAAGTTCCAAACACTTCGACAAAGAACTAGTTGAAAAAATATATGCGAAGAATCGGGTCAATGCCTCTACTTATGAAATAATGACCATTCTGATATTTTTTAGCCTTGGGGTTTTTAGCGACTACAGTGTTTTCCAAGTACCGGCAAGCGCCAGTATCGTCTTACTCTTTACAATAGTCCTAATGCTTTTCAGCGCCTTGCATTCTTGGCTAAAAGGATGGATCTATCCTATTTTTGTCGCTACAATACTTCTCCTGAATTATTTGAGTCAAGTCTCAGAATCATTTCATTACACGAGTTACGCATATGGGTTGGATTACAGTAAATCTGATGACTGCCATTATTCGATGGAACGAATTGCTGCTATAGCAAATGAACACGAAATCAACCAATCTTCCTATGACAGCTATATCAAGACATTGGAAAACTGGAAAAAGAACACAGGTAAGGACAAACCCAAATTGGTCATTATTAACACGTCAGGTGGGGGGTCTCGAAGCGCACTCTGGACAGTTTCGGTTCTTCAGAAGCTGCAAAAAGCATCTCAAGGTGAGCTACTGAAACATACCCAATTAATTACTGGAGCATCTGGCGGAATGGTTGGAGCAGCATATTATAGAGAACTAGCACTTCGAGAACAATTGGGGAAGATTAAATCCTCAACGGATCACAAGTACCGAGAAAACATTAGCAAGGACATGTTGAACAAACTTGCATTTATGGCCTCAACCCACGACATCTTTATTCGTTATCAAAAAGTAAAGGTTAATGGACAGAGCTACACCAAGGATCGCGGGTACGCTTTTGAATCACAATTGCATGAAAATACGAATGGTATCCTCAGACACACTTTAGGCTATTACAGCAAATATGAGAAGCAAGGCGCAATTCCAACAATGATCTTTACACCGACAATCGTAAATGACGGAAGGAGGCTATTCATATGCTCTCAAGC
>JABSPC010000384.1 GCA_013215515.1 Crocinitomicaceae bacterium | reverse complement strand
GTCTTTTGATAACAATCCTTGGGTCATTGTTTCGCGATCAAAAACTTGAAGTGGAACTAGAATTTGTTCACCACTTTTTAGACGCAGGATGTACTCATTTGATTCTCCAGGTAAGATATTAAGCGAAAAGATGTACTGCTGATGGTAAATTTCTCTTTTTTGAAACTTAAAGACTTCACCCATTTCAGTGAGTTCGTAGGTACCATCCTGATGTAGTGTATAAAAATCGACATAATCCAAAGTGGGCTGATCGAGAGTTAGGAATAGTTCTTTTTCCTTCGAGGAATTTTTAATAGTAAATCGGATCCACCAATTCGATTTTGAGATACCTAAAAATGGAACGCGAGATTCTGCATCTTCGAATTTCTTACTATTCAAAACATCATCAATCGTAAGGGTTCCTTTTGGATCTTCTAGAATTTTAAGATATTGCCCCAAATAGTTTTCGCCCTTGGACTGTTTAAATTCATATATCTCTGCAGACCACGAGTGTTGGGTAGCACACAGCAGTATTGCAAGAAAAACAATCTTAACTATTTTCATCCTTGAATTTTAGTGGTTCTGGGATATTCGTCCGTCTAAATTAACAATTAATAGCCTGCATTGTAGATTGATTAAGTTCGTATTGTAATTCAATTATTCCTTTTGGTCCGCTCTCAATGCCGACAATAGAAGGTTCTTCTCTTAATTCAAGTACGCGATAACGTTCATCAGGAGAAGCATGAGACATGGTATTTGCATCCATAATTAAAGCATAGGCAAGTAAATCTTGTTTTGGATAGTAGAATGTTCCCTCTTTACCAAGAGAATGTTCTACGCCATACCCTACGTTTCGAAACATGGGCAGCGTAATTTCAGCGCAAATACCAAACATTGTATTGATTCCGATTTGATTTGTTATTGAAAGTCCAGCTCGGACTAATACTTTGCTCAATCCCATTCCAGCAACTGTACGCGAGTTCCATAGTCCGCATAATTCGCCGGCTCCACGGGTTACGTGATGGTTTTTTACAAGTGAGTGAATTCCTGGATCCATGAATCCTATTGCATCTTCTACGGGTAAAGGTTGAGTGCCACCAACTTCATGAACTCGAATTCCGCCAACCATATTGCCGAAATAATCCTCTGCAATAATAACATAGGACGCGGGATTCTTAAACCACTCTTCCTTGGCTGAAGTAATTTCGGTGATTCCATATAGACGCAATACGTCCATGTGAGACTCGACATATTTTTGACATGTCTCGGGCTCGTTTATAGCTCTAAAAGTTCTGATACTGAATTGATTATTCATTGTTTCCGAAATCAAATAATACTTCTTCTAACGGTTTCCTAATTGATTTAGTACTTGGTTCATCTCCATTAAAAAAACGAATGAGGAACAATTCTTTAAATGTGTTGTCCAATCCAAAGAGGCTTTCATACTCTCTTCGTAATTTTTGAGCTTCTCGCTTAAAAGTTGGATCCATTCCAATTCCGTCGCCCGTCATTAAGCGATGAAAGTGAAAAACAATACTCATCCATGGTTGAATGCTTATATTCATTTCTGTCGCTTTAAGCCAAGTACGTTCAAGACTTCTGCCAACTTTAAGTGCATTGTCAGGGGAGTAACTATCAACACAGAAAAGCCCAATTGCACTGGCTCCTTCAAAAGAATCAATTGCTGTTTTTTCAAAGGCTCCGCCGCCATTCCATGCTTGCATTTGTTTAACTACATCATAATTGCGCGCCATTTTCATTCCTGTGATTTCGGCATCGCTCATTTCTGCAGTTCTCAGATCAATTCCATCACCAGTTTCTTCACTTTCTTCAGGCGTCCAACGTGCTTCTCTCCAGAAAAAATCTTTATGACCTTCTTTATTAAAGAATCGCAATTTGTCAGCACGCCCTATTAATTTCCCAGCGGCTTTTATTATTTCCGGATCAGTAAATAATTTTAATGAAACTCCATTGATAGAATTGGCTGTAGACTTTAATACCGACGTGATACCATCTTCTATTGGTGAGTAGTTGCTTTTTGTTCTATTTGTACAGCGTTGAAATATGTGCTGAGCTAAATTTTCTTGAAGTAGTTTTTCTGAACCTTTATCTCGTTCAAAAAATCGTACAATGGCTACATGGTGAGAGCCTTGATTTCCCGTTGTAGCTGTCTCAATACTAAGCGAAAGCCCATCATGTTGTGCCTGTTGAACTAGGTTCTCAAGTGCAGCGCCATAAGATAAATTGGAACCAATATTTTGGAAATCACCGAACGATTCCGCTACTTTTGAATCATGAAACAAAACAAGGCATTCGCTATAATATGCCCATTTCCATGGCTGGACATTTGCAGTCGATGAAGCTTGATTTGCAGCGGTAATTAGATTGTTCAATTGATCTTTTGAAAGCGAAATTTGACCTTCTGAAGTGGAAAGCTTTAATGCTTCAAGTTTTGATTCAATTGAAGATTTATTCAAGTCATTGACCCTAACGTATTTATCTGGTTGAAATGATGTGAATGCCTTTATGTCCTTGTCTCGAATAAGATCATCCATATCAATGAAATAGCGTCCTGAATCATGAAATTCATCCAGAACGATTCTTCTGTAAACGTTTGCAGCAACGGCTCCTCCAAGTGTGACATCAGCAGCCAATTGCGGCCATGTTGTTAGCGTTTGTTCTATTTCTAGCATTGATGCCTTTAGCTTCGTCGAAATTGTATTCTCGCCGAGCATAGGCATTATGTATGGTATCTTTTGTTCGTTTGTAAGTCCCTTTAATTTTGAAGAATCTAGATGTCCAATATATCCATGAAGTAATGGACGGCCTGGTTCCAAATCAAAACGCTCAATGTCCATCGTTCCGCGATCATTCATATCCATAATGACCGGGATTCTAAGGGCCTTTGCTTTTTCTCGCAATAATATTTTAATGTCTAGTCCATCACATTCGTCCACAAGTACATTTAACCTTCCTCCTTGAGTGAAAAAAGCATCTATATTATCATCAGTTATTCCACCATTGAAGCAAACTACTTTAACATAAGGATCAATTTCTGCAATTTCTCGTGCCAATGAGATCGTTTTTTTAACTCCTAAATCTGTAAGAGCTGCACGAATCCTGTTGTAGTTACTAAGTTCTAAGACATCAAAATCGGCAATTCGAATTTCACCATAGCTATGTTCCATTGTCATCGTAATGGCAATCGTTCTTCCTACCGATAAGCCTACAACACCAACAATTTGTTTACCAAGGATTTCGCTTTCTTCGCGTGTGATTTTATGCTGATTTCTATTGGTTTTAACTTCATAGAATTCGTCACGATCAAGAATGTGAACCAATGTATTGTTCCATTGATAGTACGCCCAAACTCCATATTTTTCTTCGGGAATACCATTCAGATGTTGCTTGATCAGAATTTGAGTTTCAGCATCAGAATGTTTCTCTTTTGGGTAGCGTAATTTGATGAGCTCAGTTAATTGTGATTGCAGCTCATCAATAACTCTAATTCTAGGACTGTTTTCGAGTAATTTCGCAAGCTTTTCCCCATCATTTTTATTATTCAGAGAGTATAATTGGGCACTTCTAGAATTGTCCAATTGTTTGGTAGTAACAGCAATAGTAGCGAGTTTTGTTTTCATAATGAGGCATTTAATTTGAAGAGTGCCATACAAAATCTCTACAAAGGTACACTTATGTCGAACATATAATTCAATTCCTGAGCAAGCTTAAAAATGGCCCATAAAGTTCATCCTAGCCTTTTTAGATGCGTTGCGCACAAATAACATTTACTATGCGTATATTTAACATACTCGAACAGTAGATATACTCTATGAAGTGAGTACTTTTAACTATAGTTAAATTTGAAAGGCACGATCTATTTATTTATAATCAGGGTTGGTTTTATGATTTAGGAATCATAGAATGGCGAAAAAATAGACTTATGAGTGAGGAAAAACTTCAGGTATTATATGTCGACGATGAAAGTCACAATTTGACTTCATTCAAGGCAACTTATCGCAGAAATTTCACGGTGTATACTGCTGAAAGCGCAAAAGAAGGGCTGAAAATCTTAAAGAAGCACGACATTAATGTTGTACTATCAGATCAACGAATGCCTGAGGTAACTGGTGTAGAGTTTTTCAAATTACTTAAAAATGATTATCCAGAGCCCATTCGTATTCTAATTACAGGTTATTCCGATATTGAGGCCGTTATTGATTCTATTAATCAAGGACAAGTTTACAGGTATATATCGAAGCCTTGGCAACCAAATGATCTGCGGTTGGTTATTGAACAGGCGAATGAGGTGTTTTCATTACGGAAAGAGAATGCCCAATTAATAGAAGCACTCAAAAAAGCAAATAAACAACTGGAATTCATCGCACGTCAGAACTTGCTATCCTAAAGTAGAAAGTATAAGTACCTAATAGGCTTCCAATAATTACGTTTGCTGTGAATTTGTATTTTGGTTCGCCAAGGAAATTCAGGCAGGCTAATACGAAGAGCATATTAATTGTTACAGTTGTTTTGTTTTTGATCTTGTTAAACTCAAATTAATACAGACTTTATTGGTGTTAAAGTAAATACATTAAGCAATAAAAAGCCCTGATCTTTCATCGAAGGATCAGGGCTTGTTTATGAGTGTTTTTTCGCTAATGCATTTTGTCTTCTTCCGGATCTTCTTCCTCTGCTGGATAAAGAATTGTAGAATCTGTTTTCTTTTGAAAACGATCCATTAAATTCTCTAATTGAGAAACGGTAAGACTGTACGCGACAATTTTTTTGTCTTTATCAAGAACCCATACTTTTGGTGTTGCATAGATGTCATAGGTTTTTTGGTAATTCAATGACTCAATCGTCGTATATCTCGGAATGAAATAGGACGCATTAATCATAGCGCTATCGTACAAATTCGCCGTTACTGCAACGTTAATGAACTCTAATTTGTTCTTAGCAACGAATTTCTTCCATTTGCCGAAATCATCTCCAGTTGCTTTACCAACAGCGAAGATATCAATACCTCTTTCTTTCCATTTCTTAGAATAAAGATTCTGCAATTTTGGAGTAATTTTTTTACAATGTCCACATTCAGGATCCCAAAAATAGAGCACTGTGTATTCGTTATCCAAACTGTAAAAATCTCGCCAATTCACATCTGTAGTATCTCGTAAGATTAGATTCGGAGGAGTAGCGCCCATTACCAAATCATAATGCGTACTTACTTTTTCACAAAGTTTTTCTAAATTTTCCTTTGGCATCCAGTGCGCTGGAGATTTTCCTTCGTCATTTAGAGTACAGTAATAACGTTTCCCCATATGAATGAAAACTTTGTTCATTCCCATGATTTTGCTCTTTTCATATTGGCTTGTAATCCAAGATACAGAATATTGGAACACATCTGATTTTGGGTTTAAACCATCACAGAATTGGAAAGCGTATTGAATAACTGTATCCCAGTGCTGAAGCATTATTTTAGGGCTAAAGTAATTTGTGAACTTGTTGTGGAACACACGATTTCTCATCAATCGATCATCATTCAAATCGATATTGTCGAAGTAATGATCACGGTAATATTTGAATTTGAAATTAGAATCTATGATATTTCCTGCATAATCTACAGGCGCATCTGGAATTTCTATATCCATTGACATCAGAACTACTTTAGAAACGAGAAGATTATTAGGGTTGGTCGCTATGTTCTTTTGATATGCAATAACTTCATCGTTGATGGCATCAATCTCATCTGTTAATGATTTATACTCATCAGAACCCTTCTCAGGTCCATCTCGTAGAATTTTCAGTTGCTTTAATTGCATTTTCTTCCCCTTAATAAAAGCTTCATCCCAATTATCCGAAATGACCTTTTCTTTGTACTCCATAACTTCATCTTCTACTTCTTGAATCTTTGAAGAGAATTTTTTGTGTTTTTTATTCTCAGGATTAACTTTATTGAGTTTGGTTATATAATTGTCGGATTTGATTTTTTGTTTGTCTAGGTATTTCGTATTCTGAAGTTCTAGTGCGGTACTGTCTTTGTATTTTTTAACCTCATCTTCCATTGCTTGAATCTTAGAAGATAGTTTTTCGTACTTTTTACTCTTAGGGCTCAATTTCTTGCGTTCAATTTCAAGTTTTTTTGATTTGGTACCTTGCTCTGCTAGGTATTCTTTACTCCAAAATTCATCCCCTATTTTCTCTTTGTAATCGTTGATTTCTTCATTAATTACGTTGATCTGCGCTGAAAGACGAACATACTGGGCATCACTCTCGTCTAAACCATCTCTTGACTTAGATTTGACATTCGCTTCGTTTCGCTTATTGCTAATGAATTGAACATACTCTAAGAATATTTTGTTTTCAACGGAAATTGGATTGTCGTCAATCGATTTTGATTTTGCTGTTCCCATTAAATTAGGCATCGATGCTTCGATATAGATCGATGATTCCTCGTTATATACGAAGTCCAAAATTTTCTCTCCTGGAAGGTACAATGCTAAAATTCCAGCTTTTTGTTTACTTCCGTCAAATTCAACTACACCATTAATCATTTGGGCAGTATCGGCATAGAATAACCTTTGCCCGAAGTACTTTACAAGATTAACTGTAGTGTCACTTTGTCCTAAAATTTTGAATTTAATACTCTGTGCATTAACGGTATAAGAACCCACTAACAGAATAAATATCAGCAATGATTTCATAAAATGTGTCTATTTAAAGTTTAAATATATAACGATAAGGCACTAAAAATACATGATAGCACCCGATTAACAATTGTTTGACGTTGATTTTTTTTTTTTGGATGCTCGGGGTAAGTCGGATTAACAATTCTTTAACGTTTAGTATTCTTTATAGATTCCTTTTTTGGCTGTGAGGAAACTTGAGAGGGTAAACAATGTGAATGCCAAAATTAATGCAGCAATACTCCACATGGTCATGTTTTTATCGATAAATAACCCACCTGTCTCGAACATTTTGTCTAAGAAAACTTTAAAGATTAGGAAGCATATCAATCCAAGTGCCATGACAATTCCAAAGACTTTTACGAAGTAGATAAAGAATTGTTTAATAACATTATCAGGATGGTATCCTATGCGCAGAAGAGTTCTTACTTCATATGCGTTTTTAGACATCAGCAATTGCATGTACTGGATTAGTACAAGTCCAGAAACGAATACAGCGATTATTGAAATACAAAGAACAACGAAAAATAAGGTTCCTACCATACTTTTCAGTCGACCAACAACCATTTGAGAGTCCTTTGCTTCAAGGCCATTTTCAATTAGCATATCTTCAACAAGGCCAAACTCGCTCTCCTTTCCG
>JABSPC010000383.1 GCA_013215515.1 Crocinitomicaceae bacterium | reverse complement strand
GTAATTTAAGTAGCAACTTCTACAACGAATTAAAAATAAAACATCCTAGTTTAAGCGATATAGAAATAAAAGTGGCAGCCATGGTGGTAATGAATATGTCTAACAAAGAAATTGCCATTAGCCGACATATGGAGCAATCATCTGTGAGAGTTGCTAAAAACAGGATTAAAAATAAAATAGGATTACCTAAAGACACTTCTCTTTCAGATTACCTTGCCGGTCTTTTATAATTCCAACACCGACACCCCCTTTATCTACCTTACCTTTAGGGCCTGCTAACGGTTTGCTAACGCTGTATTTTTTTTTGCTCTTTGTTTCATCATATGTTTGTTAAAACAAAATCAAGGAAGCAATTTAAAAACAGTCAAAATGAAAAATATATACCTAATATTATCAGTTATTGTCTTATCGTTTGGTTTAAGTAATCAGGCGCATGCATCACATGCAATGGGAATGGATCTTTCTTACATACACATTTCTGGCGATACCTATCAAATTACTTTATCTTTTTATCGGGATTGTTCTGGAGTTAATGTTGATAACACGGCAACCATATATATCACTTCCCCAAGCGGATGTGGCGCAGCGGGTAGTATTGTTCTTACTCAAATTGCCAATACAGGTAATGATGTTACACCTTTATGTCCCAGTGCTTTCAGCACGTGTAATCTAGGTCTCATTCAAGGAGTAGAACAATATATATATCAAGGACAATATACAATGCCTGCAGATTGCGATGATTGGATCTTGAGCTTTTATGAATGCGCTAGAAACCCGTCAATCACATCTATAATTGTACCTGGATCTATGTGCTTGTATGTAGAAGCAACATTGGACAATACAGGATCCATTAATAACAATTCACCACAATTTACAACGTTACCTGTACCTTACATCTGTGTTGGACAGGAATTTAACTATAACCACGGAGCGTATGACCCAGATGGCGATTCGTTGGTATATACACTTGTAGCTGCACTGGACACCTCTGGTTTTGCGGTAACATATATACCGCCTAACAACCCGACTTATCCCGTATTAGATATCAGCGGGTCTATTATTTTCGACAGTCAGACTGGTTCGATAGTAATAACTCCTTCATTAATACAAGTTGCGGTTATTGCGATTCGTGTAGATGAATATCGAAATGGTGTCAAAATAGGATCTGTAGTGAGGGATTTGCAGATCGTGGTTCAAAATTGCTCCAATGTCCCACCTAATGAAGCTGTCATTGGTATTTCAAATCTAACAGAAGGAAATTTAATTGATTCTAATTCAATTGAAGCTTGCCCTGGAGATAATATTTCGTTTGACCTTGTTTTTGAAGATGGCAATGTGGGTGATGATGTTACCCTTACCTCGAATTTGGGAACGGTCATTCCTGGTGCTACTTTTACAATAACGGGCACTAATCCAGTTACTGGAACTGTGACTTGGACCCCTTTAGGGACAGACGCGGGTTTCCACAATTTTATGGTTACAGTGCAAGATAATGGATGTCCATTGTTAGGAACGCAGGTATTCGCTTATGATATTTTAGTTCATGAAGGAACAACAGCTGGCCCAGATATGACATTTTGTCCAGGAGGTATAGTTCCTCAGATTTTTGCTTCTGGAGGGTCTGTATTTAATTGGACTGTTCTTTCTGGAGAAGCCATTAATATAGGAACAAATTTCACATGTACCCCATGTT
>JABSPC010000382.1 GCA_013215515.1 Crocinitomicaceae bacterium | reverse complement strand
TGATCCATCGGTTCTAATGAAGTAATCATCTCCCGCATCGGTACATTCAGGATCACTGGTGGTATAACCTCCGGCAGTTTCAAAGTCATGCGTCCAAGTCTGAGCATACGACGATGAACAAACAAGCAATGAGATTAAGAATGGAAATAGCCGTTTCGTAATCACTAGGGGGCTTATTAGTTAATTGATTACCTCTAATTTAAGCCATTTACGGCGGAACTCAAAAATTATAAAACGTAGTTATTAACAGCGACGGAGTCTTGAGATTAAGGTGATGTAGTAGGAATGATGTTAAAACGGTTAAGTAGTCAATTCATCTAAAGGTGTGTGGCAGAATCATTGTTAACAAGTTAGGGGTGAAATCTAGTGATAATGATTTGCTGCCCATCAATTATAAGGGCACAAAAAAAGCCCTCACGGTTGAACCGGGAGGGCTTTTGAAATTGAATTTCGTTATTAGTTAGCTACAGCTGTAAAAGAAGCGTTCTCAAAATATTTGATAAACTCTCTATCTTTTGCTGCTTTCTCTTTGTAAGATCCATCTTTAGAGATAGCACTCTTAAGGTTACTAACTACATCAGCCAGTTTGTCTTGACGAGCAGCTGCAACAGCTTTCAAGTAATATCCTTGACCAGATTCAGCATCATCAGACCCATCAACTGTTCCGGCTGCACTTGAAGCAGAACCATTAAGCACTTGTGCCAATCCTTTGTTGAAAGAAGCGTCAGATCCTAAAAGAGTAACAGCGTCTCCGTAGTTACCATCTTGGATAGCAATGATTCCTTTGTTGTAATCAACTTCTGATCCAGCTCCACCTGCTTGACCTAACAATTCAGATGCTTTATTACGATCTCCTTCAACACCAGCAACAGCACCTAAGTTGTTTTTAGAGATTGGGTTATCCTTAATACCATTTGCTTTTTCAAATTTCGCTTTCGCTTCAGAAACTTTATTCATCATATACAATACAGCACCAACGTTGTTAGTAGTTCTGTAATCATCAGGGAACCTTGTTTCAGCAATTTTGTAAATTCTTAGTTGCTCATTTAAATCAGTATACAAAGTAGCACAGAACAATAACTCTTCTAAGTTCAACGTATCTGGGTTAGATACTGAATTAGCTTTCAACTCTTCATCAGAGAACCCAGTTAAGTCATAGTTAATTCCTATCTCAGCACGACGTAACTTAGGGAAAATGTTTCTGTCTAAGTAAGTAAATGACTTACCTAAATCTCTCATTTTTTGTTCTCTTGTAGCTGGGTTAGATTCAGTCTTAAGAATTCTTAGAACCAATTGCTTATCGCTATCGTTCATTTCAGTATCTGCATTTAACTCTCTTTCGAAACCTGGGAAATCCTCACCACTTCCACTTGGAGCATACATTCCTTCTTCCGAAGCCGCATCATTTTCAGACTGCTTAGCTATTTTAATAGCTGCAGCAACTGCAGTTTTAGCACGATCACCAGATAATCCGTTATTCTTATCGATTTCCCCTTCAGGAGATGCGAAACCAACAACGTTGATCTTAGTCAATTCAATTTTTGGATTTGCTTGAGCTTCAATTAAGAATTCTCCGAATGCTTTAACATCGTCATCTCTTAACTCAGTACTTTTAACTGCGTCACGACCTTTATCGTAGTTGATAACAGTCATCGTAGATTCTTGAGTTACTCTTCTAAATTCATCTTTAGCGAGAACAACTTTAAAATCTTTAACAACTAAGTATGGTGTGATAATAGTAGCGTCAGCAATTTTTGTTGCCTCGATTTCACCTTTCTCTTTTTCACCTTTATAAATCTTACCAGTAATATTGAAGTCAGCATTTTCCATATCAGGTGTGTAGGCTACCATGTCTTCATAAGTAACTTTTCCTCCCGCCTTATATTGAATAGCTTCTCCGTTTCCAGTTGCTTTTTCACCTTGAACTCTAATAGACTTAAGAGCAGTGTTCCCAATCATAGGAACGATTTCCGCCGCAGCTTTCTTGTGAATTCCTTTTTCAGGGAAAGTAATATCAACTGTTACACGAACTGAATCTCCGTGCATTTCCAATGGGTTAGGCGTCGCTTCGTATGTCACGTCCTTTAGTAATTTACATCCAGTAGCTAAACTTCCCGCTATCGCTAATAATGTAAAAACCTTGATGGTCTGTTTTTTCATAGTAAGTATAAAATTCTAATTTCAATTGCAATAATAACAAATTTTTTCATAAAAAAAGCCGATAAAGCTATTCGTTTGAAGTTATTTAGGGCTCGTAGAAATTAATAGTTGATTGATCGATACATTCGGTGTATAACTGTTTAATCGTTTTACCTAAAGATGGATCATAAATATTAGCCGCAATTTGAGCTAAAGGTTTAAGAACGAACATTCTTTGATGATATCGTTCATGTGGGATTTTTAAATTTTCTATCGTCATAATAATAGTATCATATAGTATAATATCTATGTCGATTAACCTTGATTGGTAATCACCATTTTCAGACTTTTTTTTTCGGCCTAAAAGAAGTTCAATGCTTTTGAGTTTTGCAAGTAATTCTTCGGGGGAAGATTTAGTTTTGATTGAGATACATAAATTGAGAAAATCAGTTTCAGCCGAAAACCCGACAGGTTCTGTAGTGTAAATGCTGGATTTCTTGATAACTTCTCCTGCTTCTCGGTCAATTAATTCTATTGAATCTTCAATGTTTTTGAGGCGATCTCCAAGGTTGGTTCCTATTGATAAGTAGGCTATTGACTCCATTTAAAAGTTTCCAATAATTGATCTAAATCTTTTCGTAGGTAATCCAAGGTCGGTTTTAGTGAGTCATAATTTGGACTCATATTAAAGAGGACTTCGCCGTATACAAATCGATCTGTGCTATCTGTAAGGTAGAATTGGAAAGGGGTTGCGACGTCGCCTTCTAGTTGGAATAAGATTCCATAAACATTATCCTTTTCCCTGATAACCAATTGATCATCGATATCGATTGCTTTTCCTTTATGTTGGTCTATTTCGTCGTTGGCATAGTTAACGTAATAAGATAGTGGTTCTTCCATATCCCAATATCTGAAGTAAATAGTACCGTTTAATGGTCCTAGTTCTATTCTTCGATGGCACATACTTTGTTCATTGCCAGGAGCATTTTTTACCGTGTAAATTGATGGTAAATCAAAGCTATATTGACAAGAATCAACGTATTTAGTATAGGTGTGATCTGGGAGCTCAAGTCTAAGGTATGCAGGTGGCTTTGGAATATTAATTTCCTCGTCCCCACATGATGAAAGTACCACAAGCGACATTAATACAGCTCCTAATTTCCAATTCATAGTATTCAATAATTAATGTTGTTTGCCCATTTTAACTGCTTTAATCATCTTGATTCTCTTTTTATCACTTAATTCAACGATTAATTTGAAGTTTCCAATGTCGATAAATTCTTCAGGTTCTAATATTCTTCCTGCTATTTCAACGGCTAATCCTCCAATAGTATCAGCTGCTTGAGTGTCAATTTCTAAATCTTCTTCATCAATATCCATTACTTTATAGAAATCAACCAGTGATGTCTTGCCTTCGAAGAGATAAGTGAATTCATTTATTTTCGTGTAAACTATTTCATCATCGTCGAATTCATCAGTAATATCTCCAACGATTTCTTCGAGAACATCTTCCAGTGTCACAATTCCACTTGTCCCTCCATATTCGTCAACAACCATGGCAATATGAACTTTCTTTTCTTGAAAATCTTTTAGCAAATCATCGATTTTTCTGTTTTCTGTGACAAAGAATGGTTTCCGAATTAATACTTGCCATTTAAACTTGTCTTTTGAACTTAAGTGTGGCAGAAGGTCCTTAATAAAAAGAATTCCAATGATTTTATCAAAATTGTCTTCATAAACTGGAATCCGAGAATGGCCGCAATCCAGAATTTTTTCTAAAACTGCTTCAAATGGTTCATGCGATTCAAGTGAATGAACATCCACTCGGGATTTCATGATTTGTCGTACCTCAGTACTACCGAACTTGACAATTCCTTCAAGAATTTTGTGATCGTCATCTGAAGTGTTGTTTTCTTTAGTTAGAGCCAGGGCTTGTTCTAGTTCATCCGTAGATAAATCAACTTTACCTCGCTTGGCTCTTTTCTGAATAAAACTTGTTCCCTTAACGAGACCTGATCTTATCCAAGAAATAGGAGGTGTTTTGTTTAAATAATAAAGCGGTTTACCCATCATTTTCGTAAAGAACAATGCTCGTTTCGTTGCGTATATTTTCGGGATTACCTCACCAACTAATAAAAGTGTGAGCGTAATTGCCGTAAATTCAATCATAAATTGAGCAGTCCCACTTAAGTCAGAACCTTGAAACGCTTGGGTCATGAT
>JABSPC010000381.1 GCA_013215515.1 Crocinitomicaceae bacterium | reverse complement strand
TATTAAAAAAGGGTATACGCGTTTATATAAGACAGGGGATTTAGTGCGTTACTCGTCTGATGGCAGTCTTGAATATATTGGTCGTAATGACTTGCAGATTAAAATACGCGGTTATCGCATCGAATTGGGAGAAATTGAAACTGCGTTACGTGAGCATCACACTATCGACCAAGTTGTTGTTGAACTTTTTCAAAAAGGTGATAATAAACAATTGGTCGCTTATTATACTTGTGTACAAGAACGTTCGTCCCATTCTCCTGATAATGAGGCCCAAGAAACATTAGTCGATGATTGGCGGTCGATTTACAACAAGGTATACACAAAAGAAGAGTCACCAGGTGAGCTGAAAGTCGAAGACTTTTCAGGTTGGATGAGCAGTTATACAAAACAAGCTATTCCCGAAGTCGAGATGAAAGAATGGTTAAATAATACCGTATCTCGGATACAACAATTATCGTCTTCTCGGATATTGGAAATTGGTTGTGGCACAGGGTTAATGTTGTTAAAAGTAGCACCAAAATGCGAATATTATGTGGGTACAGATTTTTCTGAGTCGGTGATAGCAACACTTAATGCTACTCTTAAACAAGAACACTTAACTGAAAAGGTAAAATTAAAAGCATGTATGGCTGATAAAATAGATGAGGTTATAACAGAAAATTTTGACACCATTATAATCAACTCAGTCATACAATATTTTCCATCCCTTTCTTATCTCATGACTGTCATTGAAAAAGCACTGACTTTACTAAATCCCGGCGGGCATTTGTTTGTCGGAGACATTCGTAATTTAGATATGCTGGATGATTTTCATGGCTGGGTACTGTCAAATGAACTTTCAAACACGATAGATGTTGATACATTTAAACAACATTGTCAGTATAATCGACAGAGAAATAATGAATTAGTCATTGCACCAGAATTTTTTCAATACTTGTTAAATAAGTTTGATGATTTAGATCAAGTCACAATAATGCCTAAAACAGGGGATTACAGTAATGAAATGACGAAATATCGGTTTGATGCACTTCTAAGAAAATCAGACGATGACAACAATCAACAAAATAAATTGTTCCCCCAAGTGGAAAAAGATTGGCAAACGGACAATCTTACCTTTGATAAATTAAAAGTCCTTTTAAGTAAATCTTCAGCAGATGTCATTGTCCTCAAACATATTTTAAATAATAATCTTACTAGTGATATGAAGCTAAATTCATGGTTGGCAGGACGTATTGCAACGCGAGATAGCTTGGTACATCAAGATCATGATGTAGAATTAAGTCAAATGATTGCTTATCTTGAATTACAGGGTTATCACTATCAATTAAGATATTCAGATAAGCCTTATCATGTGGATTTAGCGATTAGTTCTACTGAGCATTCAGCTAAGGCCGTGTTTGTATTAACGGATTATCCCGATCAATCCGTGCAATTATCAATGATGGCACATGAGCCTCAAACGCTGTTTGAACAGCGTCAATTAATTCCAGAATTGATAGGTTATCTTGAACAGAGTCTTCCTCATTATATGGTCCCAAATTATTTCATAGAATTGGAAACATTGCCATTAACAATCAATGGTAAACTTGACCGAAAAGCACTGCCTGAGCCGGAGTTATTAAATAATGAACTTTATGTAGCCCCAACGACTGAACTTGAAAAGCAGCTATGTAAAATATGGCAGGAACTTTTGGGTGTCGTGCGTGTGGGTATCGAGGACAATTTCTTCCGTTTAGGTGGAGACTCAATTAGTGCTATTCGTTTAATTTCTGTAATTCGTCAGCAGTTAGATATAGATATGCCTTTGTTTATGTTATTTACTCATAAGAACATAGCTGTTTTGGCTACTCATTTA
>JABSPC010000380.1 GCA_013215515.1 Crocinitomicaceae bacterium | reverse complement strand
GTATTTATATGTTATATTCTTATTTCTTATAGGCTGTTGTTATTGTACATATTTGTATAATTTAGTATTACATATTCTAAGTATGGTGAGTGTAAGATATTGGTTAATATCTAGTATTATTTATTTTTGCATTTTGTATTGTTTTTCATAGAGGTGTGGTATACAGGAGTCTTTGTATCTACACTTGAAAAAAAGCGTATGCTAGGAAAACGTGTAAGGTAGTGTAAAAGAAAAACTTTTAGTAATAAGTAATTTGCTGTGGATATATTGCCTGATCTTCATTATGTTTTGCTACTTTTATCAATTGAAGTTGTGTATGCTACAGACACAGTTCCATTAAGTGCGTTGTAATTACCAATTCCCGCGCGGAAATTAGAAATCTGTGCACCAAAGCCCCATTTCTTAACCGGAGCATCGAAACTTATCAGAGAAGTTGTGTACGGTTTGTAATTCACGGCTTTCCACTGCGTTCGGTATTGTGCATGCAATCTCCAGTCTCCTTGAAAAACACCTGTCATTGCAGGGTTCAAGAAAATAGGTGCAGCGTCATACATAGACAAGTGCGCGTCTTGAGCTTGAGATCCAAATGACCCCAACCCAAACAGTCCTATAAATAAGAGTTTCTTCATCATAACTATCGTATTAGAGTTACATCACCAGAATCTTTCACAATTTGGTCGTTTGCCATTCGCACAACAAATGTCCAAGTGTAAACGCCCATTGGTGCAGGTTCTCCGTTATACATACCATCCCACCCTAAATCTTCCCAAGATGAGATATAATCAGTTTCATTTGAAGAGAAAATTAGCTCTCCCCAATTGTTATAGATATTAAAGGCAACTGCTTCAAATGGCCCTCCTCTAATCCAGAACACATCATTTTCGCCATCCCCAGTTGGAGTAAATCCAGTTGGTAAAACAGGTGGTAATGCAATCGTAATTACTTTCGAAGTCGTATCCGTACAACCAATACCATCCGTTACTTCCAAAACAATGATGTAATCACCACCTTGGCTGTAATTGTGAATAGGGTTTTGAACATTGTCAGCTTCGTTATCTCCAAAGTCCCAATACCATTGATTGATATTATTTCCTGTTGAAAGGTCTGTAAATGTTACTGTCTCGTTAACCAACGCAGGATTCGGAGTGTATGAGAAGTCTGCAATTGGAGAAGGGGTAATGGTTAGAGTCATCACTGTATCATCAACACATCCAAGGTCAGAAGTTACGGTAAGTGTTACCAATTGTGCTCCTGTGTTCGTAAATGTGTAAGATGGATTTTGATCTGTACTCGTTGCTGCACCGAAGTCATATAACCAATCCGTAATTGTTCCACTTGAAAGGAATGACAGGTCAACAAAATCAACAGGCGTGTCTTGACAAGCGATCGTTGGGCTGAAATCTGCAATTGGAACAGGATTAATAGTAACGGGAACCATGACTGTGTCAGAACAACCATTATTACCAAAAGCAATTAGAGTTGCATTGTATGACCCACTTCCAGAATAGGTGTGAGTGGGATCTTGAACAATTGAAGTTCCAGCATCACCAAAGTCCCAACCCCAGTTGCTGATTGTTCCTGAACCAGTTGTGGACTGGTCTGTGAACACAGTGTTATCTCCTTCACATGCAACTGTTGCTGTAAAGTCAGCAGTAGGCGTTTCTAAGAAAGTGACTGTCATCGTTGAAACATCCGGAGGACATCCAAAGACACTTGTTGATGTAAGAATTAATGTGACCGATCCATTCGTTAAATCCTCAGGAGACGGAACATAGTTCGTGATCAATAAATTAGGACTTGGACTGAACGATCCTGTTCCCATTGTAGTAGTCCAACTACCAATGTTACTTACGCCCGTTACCGAACCATTCAATTGAACAACTTGGTTGTCACAGTAGTTTTGATCGATACCAGCATTCGCATCTGGTGGATCAATGAAATAGATTGTCATTGAATCTAATACTGAAGGACAAATCCCAGGGCTCGATGCTAAATAGACATTTACGTACCCTTGAGCAGTATCAACTGATGTAATGTTGTATTGAGTTGTCAAAGATCCAGGCGCTACAACCGATCCAAATCCATCAGTGGTCCAAGTTGAAGTGAACCCAAAAGAAACAGTTCCATTTAAATCTAAAAGACTTAGGTTAGAACAAACAGAATCGTTTGCAGTAATATTTACAATTGGTTCATTTAAGAATGTGACTTGAATACTGTCTTCTTCAGGCAAACATGAACCGTTTCCTGTTGACAGAAGTGTTAAGTAGATCGTTCCGGCTAAAATATCATTTGCACTAATGTTGTAATCTGTCACAGGATTAGCAGCGGAAGGAGAGAACCCCCCAAACCCTGAAGATGACCATACCCCATCCGTTGTTGCTCCAGAAACAGAACCATTTAAATTGATAATAGTTTCGCTTGAACAAAGAACGAGACTTGGACCAGGAATTACCACAGGAGCAGGAGTAAGATAAATTACCATTGTGTCTTGATCATCTGGACAGGCAAATAAACTACCTGCGGATGTTAAATAGAGAACCACACTATCCAATGCAAGATCAGCAGGAGAAAGAGTGTATGTTGTGCTTAAACTTCCTGGGTTTCCAAAAGCACCACCATTTCCTCCAGACCAACTGGCACCGGATGCAAACTGCACTGATCCACTAATTGGAACAGCACCAATATTATTTTTACAATAAGAGTCATCAACACCGGCACTAGTAATTGGAGATTGAATATAATCAATACGCATTGTGTCTCTTACCGGCTCACAATTCCCAGTGGATGAAAGAACAAACGTCACAAAACCTTGGGTATAATCACCAGGGCTAGGGTCGTAAGTCGTAATTAAGGTAGTTGGATTATTAAGTGTTCCAGTTCCATTAAGAACTTCCCACTCACCAGTTGTTGTACCACCAATTACACTTCCGTTTAGGTTAACAACAGGCTCGCCGCTACAAACAGTAATGTCCGTTCCTGCATCAGTGATTACTTTTCTGTGGAATGAAGACATGTAGTGGTAAAGACAACCTGAAGTTGCACCACCATTAATAACTCCCATTGAAAAGTATCCCAATGAGTTTGTAATAGTATTCTGAAAACCACTGACAACTTGAGCATTTGTATAGTCAATTTGTGTTCCAACCCATGCTCCACCTGTACCAGGCACAACATTGAAGGATGCAGGATTTATAACTCCTGTCCCTCCACCTCCAGCAGTAAGAGCAAAACCAGCTTGATCCCCAGCTTCACAAAGAAGGTTTATAGAGAACGCTTGATTATTGTTTCTGGCAAATGATACCTCATCAGAGCCAGCACAATTCAATGGAGGTAGAATTGCAATTCCAAGTTCACACCCATAACCAGACATGTGGATTAGGTAAACTGGTTTGTCTGAGATAACATGCGTGAGAAGGTCGGTTATTGAATATTGCCATGTCTCACCTTGATTCATTAATTGTGTAGATGTACCTCCGTCAGTTACGGTAATCGTTGTAAAATTTTCAGCAGGTATGATAAAGATTGACTCATTTGAACCGGGATTCAAACCACCAATGTTTACGATGTACTCGTTTCCAATTACATCTGTTGGTACAATTTGATCACCCATTAAATCATAACATCCACCACCACCTGAAGGGTTAACTGAATCATCATTAATTACAACAGAAACAGGTTTATCTGATGTAACAATAGAACCACTCAAGCTACTTCCTGGGACGCTCGTGGTTTGAACCGAATTTTGACAGGTGTAAACATTTCCAGCAACTGGAAGCAAAACGGAATAAGTAATGTCAGCAGGATGCCCTTCAACATCACAATTTGGTTTTATATAAATTGTAGTATTGTCCTCGGTTGCTACAACAGAGAAAAACTGTTTTGGCTGAAGTGGAGAAGCTCCACCTAGAAACTTATTATCCCAAAGCGTTTGAAAAGGAACTACGAACTCAAGTCCCATCCCATTTTGACCTTTCAATGAATACGTTTCCGGGTTGTTAGGTGATAGAGAAATAAAGTCATACACCACTGTAATCATTTCATCAGAGGTGATTTTCATTCCAGTTGTCAAAACAGCATTGGCAGGTGCACTTTCAAGATCGTTCACAAGGTAAGTCAAGTCAACATTTCCAAGACTATTAGCAGGAACAACGAATGTTGTATCGAAAGTTGCAGAAGGAAGTTGCATTCTAACCGTTGCGGCATTATTGAAAGTAGAAACTCTGAACGCAAGAGGAGTATTTCCATTATGATCAGGAGTTACCCATGGGCAAGCAAACCAAAACAACGTATCAATTTGCGCGTTGACTGTTGAGGCGCTCATTTTCATGAACAGCGCAAACAGTACGATAAATCTAAGTAGTCTCATAGTACTAATTATTTATTCTTATTTTTTTTCTCCTCATCCAACTTCTTCTGCATTTCTTCCAGAATACTGTTGTTTAAGTTTTCGTCTTCTTCGGCAAGTGATGGTTTGTCTTTTGTAATCACAAACGACAACATTACTTCATGAGAACCAGATTGATAGTTACTCATTTTAAATAAGGTATAATCATATCCATATCCAATACTAAATCTCTTTCTCAAAGTCACACCAGCTGAAATTCCAATGGCATCATTTGATCTGTATAAAACTCCAAGCCACATTTTTTTGTCAAATGTACCTTTCAACATAGCTGTATATTGGAAGGGTACTGGTGCAGCATACCTTGCCATGAAACTTGGTTGCAATTCAAAAATCTTTTTAGCCTTCGTCTTAATATGGAAGCTATACCCAATTATTCCATTCAGGTGTAAAGCAAGGTTTGAATTGAAGCTTGTAAACTGAATTGACTTCCCAAGTATACGGTGGGCCGACCCCATCAAAAAGAATTTTTCTGAATACAAATGGAACCCAGTACTTACGTCTAATGCATTTGCTGAATAAACAGTACCCGTTAAAACATCATCACCTGCATCAGCAACTTGCGCGTCATACAAACGAACTCTGTGTTGGATATACCCAGGTTGAATTCCCAAACCAAGCTTTAATTTTTCACTCAACTTGAAGTGATGTGCGTAATTCAGATAAATAGCTGTGTTCTGAGTAATTCCTTTTCTTTCAGAGACAAGAGAAAGACCATACCCCATTTTACCTTCGTTTTTAACTGATCCTTGGAAATTTCCGATCATTAATGTTGGAGCTCCCTCAAATCCAGCCCATTGATTTCTATAGGCCAAATTAGCTGTGTGAACATTTTTACTTCCCGCAATTGCTGGATTGAAGTAATAATCATTCAGCAAGAAGTTCGAGTATCCCGCTCGTTGTTGAGCAAGTGCGCCCGATGCTATAATGATCGTTCCTATAAGTGTTAATGCAAATCTTTTCATTAGTTTTTGCTTTTAAGTACGAGTAGCGCCCCTTTATAAATATCTGTTGCAGGATCCCCTGAGTAATTTAGATTAATGATGTAGTAATAGGTGCCATCTGGAACCAATTGATTATTGAACGTTCCATCCCATGGCACATCATACCCATCCGATTCGAATAACAATTGACCCCATTCGTTGAAAATATCAACATGCGCATTTGGGAATAAAATATCAAGGAACTCTAGCTTCCAAACATCATTTTTTAAATCACCATTTGGCGAAATTGCATTTGGAATAAGCGTTGATATCGTTGTTGTAATCGTCTCAATATTTATGAGTTGAGATGTACTATCGATACAGCCAAGGTTACCAGTTGTATACAGTGTAACTGTATAAACGCCATTGTGGAAATACGTATTACTTGGATCAGAAAGCGTTGAAGAAGTTGTATCGCCGAAATCCCAGAGATACAGAAACCCATCCGTTGAAGTATTCACGAAATTGAAAATCGCCCCAACATTTAATCCGTTGTTCGAATTGTAAGAGAAATCAGCGACTGGAATTGCCGGCGCATTGAAAATTTGAGTTGTCGAATCGTAGCATCCATTCACTGTACCAACGATGTGAAGAATTGTGTAATCTCCATTTGCTGAGAACAATTGAGTTGGGTCTTCTGTCGCCGAAGTTCCTTGTCCACTGAAATCGTAATGCCAGAAATTGATTGCATCAGAAACTGATGTTGATTCATCCGTGAAGTCTACAATGATTTGATTGTTGGGGCAAT
>JABSPC010000038.1 GCA_013215515.1 Crocinitomicaceae bacterium | reverse complement strand
CAAGCAATGGAATTTATGTTTATCAATCAACAAATGGATCTGCCGTGATGTCATTCTCACAGGGATTAAACTTTATTCCTCCGATTAAATGTTCAGGGTTACATGAAATTACTATTCCAATTGTAGACTCTTATCAAGGAGCTCTTGCTGGAATTGATGTTTATGCCAAAATTGGTAGCACAGTTCTAATGAATGGTTTGCCATTAACAGTTTCTTCAACTCCGGTAACTGGCAACTCTGAATGGGAGATCTACAGATTGTGGGGATTAGCAGGTACTGTCAATATTTCAAGTGATGACAACATTAATGTTGCTATGATTTCACAGATGGGAGCACGAGGTTCGGCTGGATTCTTTTCAGGGTTTGCAACGCTGGATGTCGCGCCTACAATTGAAGCAAAATCACTTGGGGGAAATTTTAATTTCCTTGCGGAAGGATGTTACGATGGAGTTTTCAAATTCACAAAACCCGCTGTACTACTAAATGATGATATCACTTATCATTTTGAACTTACCGGTAGCGCTACTCCAGGCGTTGACTTCACTTCGGTACAACAAAGCATTCTTATTCCAGCAGGAACACTTGAAGGGGCTGTATTGATTCATCCTATAGTCGATGGAATTCTTGAAGGGTTAGAAAATATTAAACTTATATGGCGTAATCCAATTGACTGTATATCAGAAGCTATTGTGAAAGAACTAATCATAATTAAAGACCCTGAAATCGATTTTGAAATTGAGTCAGGCTTACAATGTTTACCATTTGAGGCGGTATTTATTAATCAGAGCAACGTTGATAGTGGATCCACCTATTTGTGGGATTTTGGAGATGGATCAACCTCATCTCTCAATAACCCAACTCATATTTATGAAGATGAAGGATTCTTCAATGTAACACTCATGATTGAAACTGCGGCAGGATGTCTAGACACATTATCCTCAGAAATGAAATCAGATCTTGTAAATACGCATCCAACCCCATTGGCTGGGTTCTACCTTGATCAATACGAAACGGATATTTGTAACTCTTTGATAAATTTTACGGATGCCTCTATTGGAGGGGAAACATACCGATACTACTTTGATGATAACACTCCATTCTTAACTGATCCTGATCCTTCTTACTTGTATTTAAGCGCTGGCTTTCACTATCCACGACAAATCGTAACATCAAATTTTGGTTGTATTGATACCGCGTATTCTGAATTGTACATCGACCCTTTCAACTTATTTGCCCCGAATAGTTTCACTCCAGACGGAAACAAATTCAACAATACATTTTACCCTGTTGTCGACTTAGACATTCATGAATGGAACTTGCAATTGTATGATCGCTGGGGGCAGTTAGTCTTTCATACATTCGACGTTGAACGGGGATGGGACGGAACTTTACTCGACGGATCAATGGCATCCGATGGAACCTATTTATGGACTCTGACTTACATTTCTTGTGAGCCAATGAATCCACCCCATCAATTAAACGGACACGTCAATTTATTACGATAAAATTTCTTGATGCAGGAAAAAAATGATAATTAATTGATATCTATCCCAACTGGACAATGATCCGAACCGTGAACATTACTCAGAATAAAGGCATCCTCTACTCGGTCCATGATTGATTGAGAAACCAAAAAGTAATCAATACGCCAGCCAACGTTGCGGTCTCTAGCACCTCCTCTGTAGCTCCACCAAGAATAATTTTCCGCTTCGGATGTTTTTGCTCTAAACGTATCAACCAATCCGCTCGATGTATAAGAATCCATGCCGTCAATTTCTTCTTGCATAAATCCCGCTGACTTATTGTAATTAGGCTTAGGACGCGCCAAGTCAATGTCTTTGTGAGCAACATTGAAATCACCACAGACAACAACTGGCTTCGTTTTTTCTAGATTCTTTAAATAGGCTAAAAATGATTTGTCAAAATCTTGTCTGAACTCCAATCGGCGTAAATCATTTCCTGAATTTGGAACGTAAACTGTGATTACAAAATAGTCCTCAAACTCCAAACATGTCACACGACCTTCTTGATCCTGTTCGCTAATTCCAATGTCAATTGAATGTGAAATCGGTTCAACTTTTGACAGAATTGCCGTTCCAGAATATCCTTTACGCGCTTTTGAATCATTTCCATAAAAATGATAACCCTCTAACTCACTAGCGACTTCTCTCGCTTGGTCAACCGTTGACTTTGTTTCTTGCAAACAGATAATATCTGCGTTTACCGATCGCATGTCCTCGTGAAAGTTCTTTTTCGCGATTGCACGGATTCCGTTTACGTTGAAGGAAATAATTTTCATAGCTAAAAAATGTTGTAGTCAAATGTAGGTAAAGCTAACTAACTACCATTATAATTACCATGGTAACCAAACTGAATTACACATGAAAGAACAGAAAAACGAAAGACGCGCTTTTTTAGGTAAAATGGCCCTTGTCCTTTCATCGGTGGTAGCATTACCATTTTTATTTAGTAGCAAAACAAAAGAAGAAGACGATATGGAAGAAGTACATCCAGTTAAAAACATTAAGGTTTTATGATATCAATGAGAAACAGTCGACCCTTTTTTATTCTGTGTTCATCACGAAGACAAATATCCAAAAGGAAATGACGCAATGGGACCAGACGCTTCATTAGAAGGAAGAAATATAGGTCAATATTTCATTATTAAATGATGGTTGGAGGATGTACCATGGCGGAACAGTCCCTGGTTTTCCCGGACATCCGCACAGAGGATTCGAAACTATAACTGTAGTTCGAGAAGGCATTGTAGATCACGCAGATTCCACTGGTGCTTCTGGAAGATATGGAAATGGCGACGTTCAATGGATGACCGATGGTAAAGGCATTCAACACTCAGAAATGTTTCCACTTGTGTCAAAAGAGAAGGAAAACCCAATGGAGTTGTTCCAAATTTGGTTGAACCCTCCAGAGAAAAATAAAATGGTGGAGCCTCATTTCGCTATGTTGTGGAACGAGACTATTCCAGTTATAGAAGAAAAGGATCTTGAAGAAAAAGTAACGGCAACAATCGAAATCATCGCGCGTTCATTGAAAGATAAAAATGCACTTACTGCTCCGCCTGATTCATGGGCAAATGAAAAAATAAATCATGATGGCATTTTCAATA
This sequence comes from Crocinitomicaceae bacterium, assembly GCA_013215515.1. Classification (GTDB taxonomy): domain Bacteria; phylum Bacteroidota; class Bacteroidia; order Flavobacteriales_D; family Crocinitomicaceae; genus UBA4466. The sequence continues at coordinate 3,382 of JABSPC010000038.1, read as the reverse complement.
TTAAATTGGTAGCCAATTCTACTTTTGAACTAGAAGCAAGTGTTGAAGGTGTAAACCGCACGATCTATTATTACCAAGGGAAAGATTTGAAAATTCAAGACATGGACATTCCGTTCTATCATGCTGCTGAAGTTGACCCAACAAAAAAATTAGTCATTAAAAATGGCGATACCGTTTAAAAAATTCTTGTTCTTCAAGGAATGCCAATCGCAGAGCCTGTCGTTCAGCATGGACCGTTTGTAATGAACACACGTGAAGAAGTCGAACAAGCCTTTGTAGATTACCATGCTACAAAATTCGGTGGATGGCCTTGGGAAAAATACGATATGGTTCATGCCCGTGAAAAAACACGTTTCGCGAAGCATGCGGATGGAAGAGTGGAGTTGAAAGAGAGTTAGAGAGTTTTAAAGTTGAAAGTTGAAAGTTAGGCGACTTTAGACACTGCACAACTTTAAACTCTAGGCACTTTAAAGGCAATAAGTTAAACGATAGAGTTGATTACTTCAAGTATTTCGAACGGTTTACTTCAATAATTTTAAATTATCAATTCATAATTTAAAATAAGCCTATCTTCGCGGCATGTCAGTAGATACGCAAACTCTAGCAGATCTTGAATTCGATACTATTCGGGTATGGTTAGCAGCGTATGCGAAAGAATCAACTGCAAGAAAACGACTGGAAGACCTAGCTCCTAATTCCAATTTTGACGAGATTATTTATCAGTTAGATAAAACCAAAGAATTTCTGGAAATCAGAACTGTTGGTGAAACCTTTCCGCATCTTGAATTTGAAGAATTGAAAATTGAAATAAAAATGCTCCCGATAGAGGGCGCATCGATCTCATTGGATGGTTTTATGAGGATTCATCAGGCGTCAATATTGGTAAACTCCCTTATGGTATTCTTTGAGAAACGTGAAACTGAGTTTCCTTTATTGAATGGGACTTTAGAAAATGTTTATTACACCAAAGAAATTACTGAGGCGATAGAAAAGGTTTTTGACAACACTGGAAACGTTAAGGACAACGCTTCTGAACTTCTTGCTCAAATTCGCATGAATATTCACGGATTGAAAAGGCAGATAAATAAGAATTTCGACCGTGAATTGCGCAAGCTGTCGAAGGACAACGTTCTTGGGGATACGCGAGAAACGTTTATTAATGACAGGCGTGTTCTTTCCATTTTATCTTCACACAAAAGAAAGGTGTCAGGTGCTGTTGCGGGTTCAAGTAATACAGGAACCTTCACGTATATCGAACCGCAGGTCAATGTAAAGTTGAACAATGAACTAGAATTGCTTCAAGATGATGAACGCAAAGAGATTTTTAGAATCCTTCAGATTTTACGCCGTGAACTCAAATCACATTTATCACTCATTACGTGTTATCAAGAAGTTTTAACCGAATTCGATTTCATTAACGCAAAAACGAGATTGGCCATTACGTTGAAATGCAACCGCCCAAAAATTTCAGATGAGCTCAAAATCGAATTGATCGATGCCTTCCATCCTATTCTTTGGAAGAACAACAAAGACCAAAAAAAGAAGACACATCCTCAGAGTGTAGAACTCGATAAGTTTTCTCGAATGCTTGTAATTTCAGGACCCAACGCTGGTGGAAAAAGTATCACTTTGAAATCCGTTGGATTGATTCAAATAATGCTTCAATCGGGCTTATTGGTTCCTGTTCATGAAAATAGTGTCATGTGCTTCTTTCAAAATATAATGAGTGACATTGGTGACAATCAATCCATCGAAAATGAGCTCAGCACATACTCATATCGATTGAAGAGAATGAAAAGTTTCTTGGACGTAGCCAATCGAAAATCTCTTTTCTTAATTGACGAATTTGGAACTGGATCAGACCCTGACTTGGGCGGTGCTTTAGCGGAATCTATTTTTGAGGCAATCTATAACAAAAAGAGCTTCGGTGTAATCACAACGCACTATTCGAACATTAAACTTAAGGCAGATAAATTGCGTAATGCTCAAAATGGTTGTATGCTTTTCAATACAGAAACGCTTGCACCCCTTTATAAGTTAGACACAGGTCAACCTGGAAGTTCTTTCACATTTGAAGTAGCCACTATTAACGGAATTCCAGCAGAACTGATCGCCGATGCGAAAACCAAACTCGACGACAAGAAAGTTAAGATGGATCAACTTCTCAGTGATCTTCAAAAGGAAAAAAATTACCTCACTCGCTTAAACAAGGAGCACATTGAAGCCCAAGAAATTGCTCAAGATGCATTGAATAATTATGAAGCTCAAAAAGCGATCTACGACGAAAAAATAAAAGACATTCGCGAGAATTCTATTTCCAACGACAAGCTATTGCAAGGCGGGATAAAAATGAAATCATTTATAGATAAATACAACACTAAATCAAAAAAGAAATCGGTCAATGATTCTCTTCTCGATGAGGTGAAAAAATATTTAGCCGTTGAACGCACTAAAGCGGAAGATTTAAAAAATGCTCTCAAAGAAGCTGCTGCTTCTCCTAAAAAGAAAGGTCAGAAAAAGGGCAAACCCGTACATGACAATTTTAACAGGGACAAAATTAAGCTTGGGTCAAAGGTCAAGGTTATTTCTACAAAGCAATCCGGAACAGTAGAAGATATTAGTGGAACTACAATTGTGGTCACATTTGGCTTTGCTAGAATGAAAGTCAAATTGGATAAGCTTCAGTGGATTAGTTAGGAAATTACGTATTTTTACGCGCGATGAGATTATTTACTCCTGATACTTCTGGCCTCCAAACATTTAAGGACAAAGGAAAATTCATAATGGCTTGGCGATTTACGATTATATTCGTCGTGCTTTTTTCAGCAATGATTCCAATATCATTTGGTCATCATTCTGTCGTAACCATTCTCTACTCAATCATTTCCTTCGTTTCAACTGTAATACTGATATACTTAAAGCTTACAAAAAATTATCATGCAATCTTTCTCATATATTCTATAACTGGAACTGTTCTTTGTCAGTACTCCCTCAATATGATCCCCGAAGTAACACATTACACTGAAATTATTTGGATGTTTGTAATTGTTGTCTTCGCGTTTATGTCGATTAGCAAGTTGGCAGGTTGGACATTTCTCGTAATCAACGTCATAGGATTAATTTGGTTTACTCTTTTCAATTTGAATGACCATATTGCAATTGTTGAGGCACAATCTCTTTCAAATAGAATCACCAACATTATTGAAATAATATCTGCATTTCTTGTTCTAGGGTATCTCGTAAATCAATATGTTCTATTTCAACACTATTCTCAGCTTCAATTGAAGAAACTGAATTTTAATCTTGAGCAACAAAACGAAGCCGTTCTTAGCCGAAATCGAGAAAACGTAACTCTAATTAAAGAAGTTCATCACAGGGTTAA
>JABSPC010000379.1 GCA_013215515.1 Crocinitomicaceae bacterium | reverse complement strand
ATGGGAAATCGAATGAAATGAAACAAATTTTATTCGAATCAAAAGACCAATTAGAAATTTCGAGGTGGGGAATTCCTGAGCCAAATAGAGGCCGTGTTATTGCCGCAGAACATTTTGATATTGTTATTGTTCCTCTGTTGGCAATTGACAAGGTAGGACAACGCGTGGGCTATGGCAAAGGTTTCTACGATCGCTTTCTTAGCAAATGCTCTCCTCGGTGCATCTTTATTGGTCTAAGTCACTTTGATGATTTGGCTGACAAGATTGAAGATTCAACTGCTGATCACATTAAATTGAATGTGTGCGTCACTCCCAATAATATCTATCGATTCAATAAATAAGTATCTTTTTAAGTAATAATTGGATATCCCCTTAATATTCTTTGCTCTAGGAACTTGCAGCAAATATGTAGTACTTGAATTACGGAATAAATAATTTAAACCTTTCGGCATAATTTTCGTAAATTGTATAGAGATGTTTCGTTTTATCCTCATATATATATGGATTATTTCTTGCTCTGTAATTTATCAGAAGCCTGAAAACAATACCATTAGCGTTAATCCCGCCAATACTGCAGCCCCACGAGGAGTTTTTGGAGTACGCGTATCAATTGGAGCCAATTCAAAAATTTGCACTTACGTTTGCTATATAAATAATAACCGCGTTTTAACGAAGAAAAAAATCGTAGATCGAGCATCCTTCATCAAGATCGTTTCAGGTGAATGGCCAAGTATATATAACCCAAAAAGAGTGAATTTTTTCGAGGAAAATGGCGTTGGTTGCGGAATGATTTTCGACAGTACCCAATTGAAAAAAGTTGTAGTTTGTGAACCTATGGACTCGCTTTGGAAAATTCGATTTGCAACCTACCCCTTCAAGCATAAAATCGATATTGGTTGGAGCAACAAATACCATAAACCTTCACCGAAGCAAGAAAAATATATTTATGATCGCTATGCTGTAGATCATGTTGATACTAAATTTTTTATTGATACAAACTTTTGGCGTTTATTAATTGATGTTAAAGATACAGGTTGGATCAAACATTATAAATCACTTCGTTAAATCGTAATTATCTTGACTCAAACCCGTCCAAATTACATGATAAAATTCCATCCTTTTATTTTAGCCACTTCAGTTCTTCTGACTGTCGCTTGTAGTTCTGAATCCTCAAAACCAGAAGAGTCAAAGCCTGGAGAAAAAGAAACGACGACGCTCAAAGATATCATAGAGCCTTCAAAGAATAATCGCTCAATGCCAGAACTCAATTTGAAAAATGATGAGGCTACTCAAACAGCACCTCTTAATAATGGTGAAGAGCCTATTCCTCCTGCACCTATTGAGGTATGGCCAGAAGAGGGTGAAGAACCAACAACATCTCCAGTTGTTATCCAACCAATCGATGTGGTTGATAATTACGATTTTCACAAATATGAAAAGTTGAATTCCTTTTTAAAGAAATATGTTAGTGCCACGGGAAAGGTGAACTATAGTTCGATTAAATCCAATAAGGGTTCTTTGGCAGCAATTCTGAAAGAATTTGAGTCAAACTACCAAAAGAGCAGTTGGAGTAAGAATCAAAAACTCGCCTATTGGATTAATGTTTATAATATGTATACGATTAAGCTAGTCGTAGATAATTATCCCACATCTTCAATTACTAAAATCACATCAGAGCCTTGGCAGAAAAAGTTCATTAAGCTTGGAGGAAACACATTGAGTTTAGCACATGTTGAAAATGAAATTATCCGAAAAAAATTCAATGAACCAAGAATTCATTTTGCTCTCAACTGTGCTAGTAAATCCTGTCCAGTATTGCTAAATTCCGCGTATACGTCAGGTAACGTTCAATCAAAACTCACATCTCAAACCAAAAGATTCTTAAATGATTATTCAAAGAATTATTTCGGTAAAAAAGAGATCTCCATTTCCAAAATATTTGAATGGTACGCTGCTGACTTCACAAAAAGTGGAACAGTAATTGACTTTATCAACAAGTACAGAACGGAACAATTGAAATCTCCTAAAATTAAGTACAAAGAATATTCATGGGATTTAAATAACTAATTGAGTTTGAAAAAATAGGGTCAATCAAAGAAATCAGCTGTCCGAAAACCGATTGTCCAAAAAAGTGGGTACTTTTATTCATGTAATTTTTGTTTTCCAAAACCAAATTACATGAAAGCGGGACTTCCTTTAGAGGATTTCTCGCTTTTCAAAAAGTTTTATCGGACAGTAGTGGGTCAATGCAAAAAGTTGTGGGTAAATCATGATTTCTTACTTTTGGGATCATGAATTCAGAGCTAACATCATTGATGGAATTATTACTTCCGTCGTATTTAATCGAGCATTACACAATCGTTAATATTGAACCTATTT
>JABSPC010000378.1 GCA_013215515.1 Crocinitomicaceae bacterium | reverse complement strand
TTTACTTTGGAAAATACACTAGAATAATCGTTCGTGCATTCAACTTTAAAACCACTTTTTTCAGCCTTCTTCAGTGATCGCTTTGCTTGACTACCCAATTTACGGTTTTCAAAATCCGTAATTACTTGATGGATTCTCTCTTCGGGTTTATCAAACAGTTCTTGACGGCAAGCGAATTCAATTACTTTAAAACGTTCTTTGATCAGCAATAACTCTTCATCCTTAAATTCTCCGATCAACTCAGTATACCTTCCAAAAATTGGACTATACAGAACTACTACTCCAGCTCGCCTTGAATAAGGCAATGCAATTCCTCTCGAGTAATCATCATCAACGAGAATGCACCAATTTTCTGCAACGGCATCTAAATACCAAGATTTTGAAAATACAGAGACACCGACTCGTTGCTTACAAAGTTGGTCCCACTTTTCTATATCAATATTTTGGCGTTCTGTTATTTTCACGACTCTCTTTGAAACGATGTGAATTGGTGTTTCTTATGATTCTTGTTTATAAAATTTCCTAAGCTTTTAATTGAAAATTTGGTATTACCTTTCGGATGTCCAATTACAACCATTTCGTTGTGTTCCATATTCATAGACTTCTCTAAAGCGGCATTCAATTTACTTGCATAATAACCGTCCGATGAAACATGACCGATTGTAAAAGCCATCAAAACAAGTTTTTTTCGTCCGCCTTGACTGATAAATATTCCATCACCAATCATCTTGTGTTGCCCCGGTTTTAGCCTCCCAAGAATGTACAATCTCCAAAAAAACAAAGGACTGTAGCGTAAAGAAGAAATCGGGTACTCAATAAATTCACCATCTTCATTCTTCTGGCAAACATCATTTTGAAAAGCATATTTAGAATATTGAGGCGCCTCTCGAAAATCAACTGCATATTGACTCGTCGCCATAAAATCTCCAGTAATCACACTACTATCGATCTTAATTCCTACCTCCTTAAAAACATCCATTACATGTGTGAAAGGCTGAACACACCATCCTCCTGCTCTAAATGCAGTCACCGATCTTCCTATCAAGTTTTCCAAGTAAGCCTTATAAGATCTCACTATATCATCGCTTTCGGATTGCTCAAAATTGGATAATTTATAGACTCCTTCGACATTCATCGTCCATCTACCATCTTCGTAAACGGCCCTCTCCCAATGTGGGTGAATATGCAATTGAACATCATGTCCAAGAGCAATCATTTCCTGAACTTGATCTTTAACAGACTTCAATTCAGCTTTTAGCTCAGAATATTTTTCAGCTTGAATTAAATATCCCACATCAACGAAAAAAGTTAGAAAAACATCCTTTCCCCTTGCCAAATTGAATAAATCTGCTGTTGGTTCAAGCATGCACTTTTCCACTGATCCTGAAGGTTCACCAAAGAACAATTCATAATCGTATGTTAAGAATATTTTCACGGAGCGAAGATAGCTGAAATCTTAGTTTAATGCGTTATATTGGTCTCATGAAAACGAGATCATTATTTATCGCCCTATCCTTTATTGTTATTTCCTTTGCTGGAATTAGTCAGGAAATAAGTGATAAACAAATCGCATTTGCCAATGGATTTATTAAAGCTGTTGGGGATCATAGCGAAAAGAAAACAATGAAATATCTGGACAAAACGTACAGAAAAGAACAATTGGAATTTCTAAAAGGCAATCATAAACAATTGGTAAATGAGCTTTTTGGCGGTCAAGATGAATCTGATAGGGATATTTACTTGAACTTTAAGATCAGTGAAATCACCAAAATTGAAATCGTAGAGGTAATTCAATTAAAAGGAACTTCGGAGTGCACATATATCTTCAAATTGAAAAGAGGCGATCAAGAAATTTTTTCTTCTCTTCGATTGAAAGTTAAGGGGAAAAAATTCGGCTTTGAAGGAGGAAGAGGATAATGGCGATAGAAATTGAATATAAGTTTCTCGTAAATGAGGAAAAATGGAACGCTTTAAGCAAACCTGAGCCTTCGATCATTATTCAGGCGTATATCCATAATTCTAAGGAGG
>JABSPC010000377.1 GCA_013215515.1 Crocinitomicaceae bacterium | reverse complement strand
TGAGATTTAATATAAACTCCATGCTCAGACAAAGTCACAAAACTGATTTTGTTGTTTATTCTTGCTTCTAACTTGGCAATGGCATTTTCAAATCCTTCTTTTCCATTTTCGAAGTTGAATTCTAAGTTTAAACCTTCTTTTAGTTCTTTCAGGTTCGGTTTAAACAGCGTAACGTTTTCATAGGAGAAGAAATTCTCTTTCTTAGGGTCAACAGCAACAATTACATTGCTTTGATTCGCCATTTTCACAACTTCACGAATAACGCGATCTGTCAAAACACCTTTATTATAATCTTCGAAAATAATTGCATCTACTGAACTCAAAATCCCTTTAACCTTGTTAATCACTTCAAGTTCTTGATCTAAATTCAATGGTGAAACTTCCTCTTCATCAATTCTCAACAAATGTTGATTGTTCCCAATAACTCTCGTTTTAACAGTTGTTTTACGGTCGTTACTTTTTACAATTCCTTCAATGGAGAGACCTCTTTTGGTCATTAAGCTATCGAATGAAGTTCCAGCGGAATCCCTTCCGACTAAAGAACAAAGAATTGGTTCAGCTCCTAAGGACAACAGGTTTAAAGCAACGTTAGCTGCTCCGCCTAAACGCTCATCTGATTTTGATAAATTGATAATTGGAACTGGCGCTTCGGGACTCACCCGAGTTACACTCCCTCTCAAATAGGCGTCAATCATGACATCTCCTATAACAAGAATTCTTTTTTGAGTAAACTGATTAAATATAGATTTTACATCCATTATTTTAGTTTTTCAAGCGCACCTTTTACTCTTTTCATTGCTTCAGTTAAGGTCTCTTCCGAGGCTGCATACGAAATTCGAATACAATTCGGATCACCAAATGCCTCTCCCGTTACCAAAGCCACAAGAGCTTCATCCAATATGTACAACGCCAAATCACTTCCATTATTTACCGTTCTACCATTGTACGACTTACCGTAAAAGTACGAAACATCAGGAAAAACATAGAATGCGCCACCTGGAACGTTTGTTTTAACTCCTTCGATTTCATTCAAAGCGTCTAAAACCAATGTTCTTCTCGAAGCAAATGCTTCAATCATATCCTTCAACACAATTGGATCTGCATTCATAGCTGCTATTGCAGCTCGTTGTGTAATTGAGCTAGTACCGGAAGTAAATTGCCCTTGAATTTTAGAACATGCAGCAGCGATTTCTTTGCTTGCTCCAATGTAACCCAATCTCCAACCTGTCATTGCCCAAGCCTTTGAAACACCGTTGATCGTTACAACTTGGTCTTTTATTTCATCAAATTGAGCCAAACTTTCATGCCTCGTCCCAAAGTTAATATGCTCGTAGATTTCATCAGCGATAACAACGATATCTGGATACTTTTTTAACACATCCGCTAAGTCTCTAAGCTCTTCTTTACTATATACTGATCCCGTTGGATTACAAGGAGTCGAAAAAATTACCATTTTCGTTTTCTCAGTAATTGCATCTTCCAATTGTGCTCCAGTGATTTTAAAGTCTGTATCAATACCCGCGCTAATTGCCACTGGAATCCCTTCTGACACCTTAACAATTTCAATATATGAAACCCAATAAGGAGCGGGGATAATAACCTCATCACCGTTGTTCACTATACTCAATACAACATTTGCAATTGATTGCTTAGCTCCGGTTGATACTACAATTTGATTTATAGGATAATCAAGATTGTTATCTCTTTTAAACTTATTTGAAATTGCTTGACGCAAATCTTCATAACCAGGAACTGGAGTATACTTTGTATAATTGGCTTGCATTCCTTCGATTGCCGCTTCTTTAATAAAATCAGGAGTATTAAAATCTGGTTCTCCCAAACTCAACGATATAATATCAAGTCCTTGAGCCTTCAATTCTCTACTTTTTTCAGACATAGCAATCGTTGCTGACTCTTCCATTGCTTGTAATCGATCCGATAATTCAATCATAACTTTAGATGGTGTTATTTTAGGTGTACAAAACTACAATAAACTATAGATAGAGTATTGATCTTCTGACAGAAAAAAGCACTTATTTTTACACTTGAATTGTGAATAAAAACAAAATGAGAGTTCAACTCAAGACGCATAATTAAATTAAATTCGCATCCGATAT
>JABSPC010000376.1 GCA_013215515.1 Crocinitomicaceae bacterium | reverse complement strand
TCTTTGATTTCTTTTTTGAATATTGGACTTATGTTGGAGACGGCATTGTAATCCCGATTCTAATGGTATTGATTGGTGTTTTCGCCATCAAAAAACACGGTGTATCTGTCTTTATATCTGGTTTTGCTACATTATTTCTTGTCGGTGCGTTTTCACAACTATTCAAACGTGTGTTGTATAACGATGCTTTCAGACCTTATAAATTAATCGGGTACGACAAGCTCTATTATGTTCCTGGTTTAAAGGTTCATTCCTTTCACTCTTTCCCTTCTGGGCATACGACAGCTGCATTTTCCTTGTTTGCAATTATAGCGTGTTTGTACTTTTCCAAGAATCGATTCGTTCAAATACTCTTAGCGGCTCTAGCCGCTCTAGTTGGATACTCTAGAATGTATTTGTCACAACATTTTTTAGAAGATGTTGTCGCAGGGGCCTCTCTTGGTTTATTCTGCTTCATCGTTGTATTCTTTATCAAAGGAATGCTCTCAAAAGAGAAGGAGAAAATTTAGAATATAGACACGATTGAGTTACTCTTCGATTTTTTCAAACCAGACGTTCCTTACCCGACCATTTGATGCATAAAAACCAGTAATTTTAGTATCTGCATCTCTCTGAACAGATAAAACCCCTAACGGCCAATCGGCGCTCAATGCATTCGCGTTCATCAATTCTACTTTGAGGTCTCCCAGCCGCTTTTGACTCGCGATAAGTTTGTCATCTTCAAGTCGAAGTGTATACTTGGTATCCAATTCGGAACTGTAAAATGATCCCGTGTATTCATTCAATATTTCTAGTGTTGGCTCAATTGGAGTGAAGGATATAAAATCCCCAGCACCTGGTTTGCCATATCCAACAATAATTGTGGGAGATTTAGGATTTAAGAATTCAAATTTAATGATTGGAGCGTTCGAACTTATCATTTGAAATTCATGTTCGCCCACTGGTCGCAATGCTGATTCATTTCCTTCAGATATATGGTACCAAAGTGTATCATCTCGTAAATAAATTTTGCGTGAAAACTTCTTTTGCTCATTCCAGAAATGATGCTCATACATCTTCAATTTTTTTCGCTTAATTTTAATGTCTTCTCTTATCTCTGTTGTAGTTCCATCATCACCTTGGGAGAGCCACAGAAGCTTATCGGATACCTTGCCTACTTTCCCTCTTACGTCTGAGCTAGTGAAATTGGTCAAAAGAACTATACTAATATCCTGATCTGGATAAGAGCAAGCAAACGCTCTAAACCCACCTATTCCACCTCCATGTTGGATCCGGTTAACTCCATGGTAATCGTCCATCATAACACCGAAAGCGTAGTTGTTAATAGCCCCATCATTGAGTGTGTCTTTTGTTTGTAAGGCTTCAAACGCTTTCTCCCAACCTACTTTTGGACGTGAAAAATTTCTGTACCACATTAATAAATCATTAACATTCGTATGGGCATTCCCAGCCCCCATATACCCCCAAAAAGGAACAGCATTTGAAAACCCATCTTTTTCCTGGTAATATGAGTTTGCGTTACCAGGTACTACATCCCAATAATGTTCTTCCACATATGTCTTGTGCATTCCTAGAGGATCAAAAACATGTTGCTTGATCCATGGAATAAAGTCCTCTTCCGTTATGTTTTCAATAATTCGAGCCATGAAGTTATAGCCCGTGTTACAATACAAATATTCGTCTCCAGGAGCAAAATTCAGATCCTTTTGATTTTTCATTATACGGAACAAATCTTCAGTCGAACGAGGATCATTCTGACGCCATCCTGCCATTTCTAATACGCCGTGCAGACTTCTTAACCCACTAGTGTGGTGCATCAGATGACGAATAGTAATCTTGTGTTCAAATTTTGGGATTTCAGGAAGGTAGATTTGAATTTCATCATCATAACTCAATTTCCCTTCCTGTTCCAAAAGGACAATTCCTATTGCTGTAAACTGCTTAGAGATGGATGCAATATTGAAATAAGTATCAACTGTATTGGGTTGTTTAACGTTCAAATCAGACATTCCATACGCCTTCGTATATTGAATTTCGCCACCTTTCATTATGCCAATAACACCACCTGGATGGTCTCCCTCGTTCCAGGATTCGAAGAATGAATCAATTTCATTTTGTTGTGTATCACTAAGTTGAGAAAATACATTCAGTGAGATAAAAAGTGCGATCGGAATAATTAAATACTTCATATAAATAGGCTAAGCCACTAAAATACAAAGACTGTTATTGATTGATAAGTTGAAAATGCTAAAAAGACATAATATGTCTAACCAATACTAAAGCCTTCTTGAAATTGAGAGAATCTTGAATTCCGTACGACGGTTCGTTTGATGAGCAGCGTCCTTTTCTTTTCTAGATCTCATTTTTTCGATTTCACTCTCGGCGATAATAGGTTGATTCGCCATATATCCAACGGATTTCAATTGCTGAGAATTGACTCCGTTAAATTCTAAATAGGATTTAACGGTATGAGCTCTAATTTCATCCAACCGTTTCGAATAGTGATCAGGTACTCTCGTATCCAAATGGACACCAACCTCTATGATAATATTGGGGTTAGCAATTAAGAACTTCGCAATCGTATCCAATTCGGCTTGGCTCTCTTTATGGATAACCGCTTTATTTACATTATAGCGAATATTCTCCTTTGGCCTGTAGATATCTCCAACCTTTAGCGTTGGTG
>JABSPC010000375.1 GCA_013215515.1 Crocinitomicaceae bacterium | reverse complement strand
CTCATTTGTGGACGAATTGAAGGCGAGAGAAATATGATCACCGATGGAGTTTATATCATCACCAACCTGTGACCATTGTGCTGAAAGTTGACTGGAAATAAATACGAATAGTAATAAAGAATAATGTTTCATAATTTTTGTAATTGTAATTGTAATTGTTAATTGTGTTTCTGTGAGTAGCAGGCTATGCTATTGTTTAATGCCCTATCGGTCTCATGTCAGGAGCCATATCGGAATGTTGAAGTATGACCGAATCAAACTTGTGCAATTGGTTACGCGGAATGCTAGGCCATGCATGGTGCGTAGTATGATGAAAACAACCCTCTGTAACTCGTCTGCCATGTAAGAATAGAAACGACCATTTAAATAATTTAGGCGCCGTTTTTGAAAACCCGAATTTGTAGATTATGGGTTGGTGTATGACCCATGAAAAAACAAACCATGCGGTAAACCCCACTATTCGCATTCCTAGAAGAACAATTAAAAACTTCTCCAAACCGAAGAAATAGATGAAAGCGAATTGTAAAGGAACGTAGAAAAGCAATCTATACAATCGACTTCGTGTCAAATTTAAATCTCGAAAATCAAAAAACAGCTGAATCTCTTCATAGAAAAGACAGGAGAAGAAAACCTTAACAAAGCCTCCAAGTTCGAACACTGAATGTGGATCGTTTTTGGTGTCGTATTTTGAAGTTTCACCCGAATGATGACTTGTGTGGTGTATGATGTGTTTCCTTTTAATAGAATTATAAGTCTCATCCCATGGAGTTACAACTACCGCTAAATTTTCTGAAATTATCTCTAGGAACTTTGGTAATCGATTTCCCATATCAGCATGATACCTGTCATGATTCGCAATAAAGATTCTCATTGCAATCATATAAAAGAGAGGAAGAAAGATGAACCATCCAATGTAGCCTAAAGTAAAGAGAGCTACGATGGCAAAAAGTGGCACCGTCAAAATCAATATTTCAATATCAATTGCTTTTTTTGATTCTGGTTTAAAGGAGACATTCTCTCCGGCGATTGTATGGGATAAGTTTTTCATGTTTTTGAGATTTAAATTTGAATAAAACCAAGTGATACTAGAACTTCACGAATTTTGCTCGGGAGATTGTGCCCTCGGCATCAGTAAAATGAACCAGGTACTGTCCAAGATGAAGTGAACTTAAGTCTAGTTGCATTCCGCCACTGCTGGCATTTGCGTTTTCTATTCCCTGAAAAACAAGTTTACCTTGAAGGTCATAAATGCGAACGTTGACGGTTCCATTTTTCGCTACATTTTCGGAAAATGCGATGTTCAATACACCACCTGTTGGGTTCGGGTAAACAGTGATTTCATGAGAGATTTCGATTTCATCAATTGCGGCCAAACCTATGTCGGTTTGTTGAAATCCTTGTGTCAATATGATTGGACCAGAAGTAACGGTTGTAATAACTGCTTCTCCTACAGAATAATTTACGTCTATCGTTGCATTGTTAAAGCTTCCACCAGTACTTCCAATGATTTGGCGACTGATCGTTGTTTGCGCCTGTGAAAACAAGACGGTTAATAACGAGACGAATAATAGTATACTTTTCATAGCCATTAGTTTATTGTCCGATTCCATAAACGACAAGAGAAAAATTTGATGATGTAGCAGTATTGTTCTCATCCACAATCCGCACATTTATAGTATTTGTCCCCGAAGTACTATATGTTATTACCTCAGTGCCAAGACCATTGTTGAAGGAGGTTGCGTTTACAACCGGATCTCCAACCCAATCATTGTCTAATACTATTGTATACACGCCAGTGGCCGGTTGAGTAATACTTGTGATCCCGTAATCAGCAAGTATGGTTGTTCCTCCGAAAGAGCCGTAAGCTAGCGGACCAGAATTACCATATACCCTGTTAACATCTGGATTATTTGTTGTTTGTTCAACTACAACGCCCTTAGCAAATGTCGATTTACCGGTATCTCTTTCAATGGTCATGTGGGGCCCTATGTGCGGGAAACCTGGTGTACTTCCATAGATAGAAAGTTCGTTAAAAACTCCATCGTAGGTTATTCCCATTCCATATAGATCGATGGTACCCTCTCCAAAAAACAGTGTTGAAGTGTCATCAACAGTACTTATTTCTGGCGAAATTGTGAGTATAGTGTGCTCGTCTGAGGAAGTGATTTGTACATCAGCCCTTGGTGTGTTTGTTTTAACATTTCGAAGTGATTGCGCGTGATACGCATAGGGAACAGAATTAAATTCCACCGCTCCTAGGTTATTTCCATCAATGGTGATATTTAAGAAATGAAGGTCGCCTCCCCAATCGATGTCAGCAAAAACACCTGAAACAACACTTCCTTGTCCAAGAACAACGTTAATTAAACCATAGGCGTTTGTGTTAACCGTATGAGATTCAGAATAGACGACCGCTCCGACTGCGCTTGTTTCAAGAATTTCGAAATCAGCCGTAATCGCCTGGTTAATAAGTAATGCTCCCGCGCCATCGCGAACAGCTGCTTGATAGTTAATTCCTTGTTGAGACCACATGATAAATGGCGCCAATAGAACTACTAGTAGAATGTTGATTTTTTTCATTTTTTTTAGATTAAATTGATTTTTTTCGGATGTGGTGGCTTTTCATCTTCCGATGAATTTCCGATGGGGTTTGTCGTTATTCTTTGATGAATTTTAACGAGACGCCGTTATTGATCTTCAAGAAGTAGATCCCATTGGTTAACTCGGCAACGCTAATTTTTTCATTTGGAGAGACACTTCCTTTGAGCAATTCATCTCCCTGCATAGTATAGATGTTATAATTTTGTTGTTTGGTTAAACCGGAAATCTCGATGGAATTAACTGCTGTATTTGGAAATAATATGAGATCCATTTTTTCAGGAATATCATTAACGCTTGCTGTTGAAGGCTTAATTGAAACTGAAAAGAGGTGATCATGGTCCATTTGACTATTAAAGATAAAACCACTTCCGTTAGAATACCCACCAGAAACATCCTGTAAAATTGAAAATGGGTTGCCATTTAATTCACTAAGGGTAAACTGAAACGTATATTGACTTGCGAATAACATATTTACAGTTCCAGTAATATCAATTCTAATTGGATTCGTCGAGTTAAACGAAATATTTCCATGAGTTTGAGTATATATAGGAACTCCATTAACCGTATTTCCATTATAGATTTTTAGCGTTCCTGCCGTAATGATTCCTGTTGAATTCGCTACAAACTGAACATATTCTAATTCTCCATCACAAAGTGAAGTAAACCCTTGACCCAATTCTTCGAAGGCAAAAAAAGTTAAATTAGTTCCATTATTATTATAGTTAATTAAACACTGAGAATATGTTATCGAAGTGGTCATTAGCAGTAAAATAGTTGTCTTAATTTTTAAATAATTTTTCATGATTTGTGTTTTTGAATGTGTGTATGTCTTATGGGCATTTTATTCTCCGACAAATTTTCGATAGTATTCGGTCTTACTCCTTTATGAATTTTAATGTACCACCGTTACCGATTTTCAAGAAGTAGATTCCATTTGTTAACTCGGAAACATCAATTTTTTCATTCGGAGAGACACTTCCTTTGAGCAATTCATCACCTTGCATAGTATAGATGCTATAATTTTGTTGCTGGGTTAAACCAGAAATCTCGATGGAATTAACTGCTGGATTTGGATATGCAGTAATCTCTGTGTTAATGATCTCTTCAATTCCTATAGATTGTACTAATAAGCATGCTGATGTATCTGAGCAAATTACTTGAGAAATAGCAACGGCATAATTACCTGGTGTAGTGGCATTAAATATTTGATTAGTAGCACCTGATATTGGAGCAAAGTTGTTGTCACAATCTAACCATTGATAGGGTCCTGTGACGTCATTTGCTACCAATGTAGCGCCATTTTGAAATGTCGTAACGTTTATATTATCTGGTGAACACAATAGCTCGAGCGATACTTGTCCATTACCAGAGTTAAAAGCAGGAGCGATTAAGCTGGTAGCAAAACTGAAACCATCCGAAAAATAGCCGCCAGCCCCGCCCCCTGAGCTCGCTACTAATAATCCGCAATTAAATATGCGCGAACCTCCAGCACCACCTGAATACCCGCCTCCTCCACCTCCTCCAGTAGTCGTACAACTTGTTGAACCACCACCGCCAAAACCTCCTTCGGCATCAGTTGTACATGTTAAATCTAATCGCCCACCCTGGCCTCCAATACCTCCATTTATAAAAGATGCTCCTCCAAACCCATTGTTGTTGGATCCAGAATTGGCATTCACACCATTTCCAAAAAATCCGCCGCCACCGCCACCATTATCAAATCCAGAAGTACACACCTGACCACCAATCCCATTAAGTCCACCTTGAATAACAGAGGAAGAACAACTCGTTCCGTCATGACTGTTTGTAGCAAATCTTCCATCTACAGAAAAGCTGGCACCACCACCTCCTCCACCTATAGCTATGGGTATATTGGTAGATGACACAAAAAAGCTTCCGCCTCCGCCTCCGCCTGCAGCTGCTGTTTCCCCAACTTGTCCAACCAAAATCTTATATACTTGCCCAGCCTGCAGAAAGATCTCGCCTCGAAACTCTGAGCCTTTTCCTCCGGTGTTAGTCGATAAAGAGCAATTCCCACCAGCGGCTCCTCCCACTTTGAGGTAATACCACCCAGTTATAGAAACAGTCCATTCCTGG
>JABSPC010000374.1 GCA_013215515.1 Crocinitomicaceae bacterium | reverse complement strand
TCATACGATCCATCATTATCATAATCATAGAAAGGAGCCAACCAATAATCTTGACCCAAATCAACACGACCATGAGCTGGCCATGCAGAGATTCTAGCAAGAACCTCATCCGAAGGAGAAACTACGTCGAGACAATCTTCAGGAAGTGATATACCATTATTACATTCCCACCAAATTGTGTACATAATAACTTCTGCTTTACGAATAGTATAGAACTTATCGTAGAACAAGCATTGATCAGGATCAATGTTCGCTTCACCGAAATCTCTAATCACCCCATCACCTACAGGTTGTTGTGGGTCATAGTTTCCAGTTCCAGGAGTGATAGTTAATGGTCCAGGCCAGAAATCATTTCCTGTACGGAAAGTCAATGCTGCCAATTTCAATTGACCGTTAACATCCGTTCCCCCCATCCATAGGGCACCAGCGTATATTGCGAAAAGGTTATCTCCACCAACTTCATACGCGGCAACGCTTTCCTGACGGTTCTGGAACATACTACCACCTTGCTCAATAAACGCACTAACGTCGTTAAAGTTCATTGTAATACTTGCTGTGGCGGGTGAACAATTGGCCCCTTTGGCACTAATTGTAGCATTGCTGCCACCTCCATTGGCTGTCGGTTTTCCGCTATCCTTTTTGAAGGATAAAGCGTCATTTGACCACAACATTGTAGTTGCGCCAAGAATAATTGCTATTAGTTGCTTTTTCATAATGTTTTTTTTTCGAATTATGAATTAAAAATCAAATTTAACCCCTAAACGGATTGTTCTAGGTGAACTGATATTGAACGGATTTTGAATCTTCATTGTGTAGTAATCTCTGAAAGACTGTTCATCCAATTGGTTTTGAATTGATGATTGACTAGCTGCAGCAGCTAAATACCCGTCGTCATCCCAGTTTCCAGTAGCTCTATACACGTTTAAGATATTGAATTGGTTAAGTAGATTTGTTACGCGAACGTAAACGTTCAAGAATGCAGCTTTTTTCTTATCCTCTTTTCCAAACTCAATGTTGAATGTTCTATCCAATTGAAGATCTAATCTGTAAGACCATGGAAGACGTGAACCATTTGTTGTTCCAGACAATCCAGAAGCTTGAGGACTAAACTGTCCTTGATTCGTAATAAATGTTTGTGCTGAATAAGGTGAACCTGAATAAATATTAGAAATCATGTTCAATCCAGTATTTTGGAATAAAGCAAAATCACCAATCATTGGTCCATTGTAATCAGCTCCTTCTCCGTATCTATAATCAATACTAACAGCAAATGCATGTCTTTGATCAAATGAGTAAGGGAAGATCGCTCTTAGGTTCGGTAAACCTGCTGCAATTAAACCTGCTGCAGATGTTGCATCAGAACCAGTACCGTCAGCAAACTGCAACGTATAGTTAGCGGTCATTCTGATATTTCCTGTTCTACGTAAATCGTAAGCAATTGTCATTCCTTTTACAGTTCCGAAATCTCTATTCCCATAAGTACTGTAAGTTGCAGGATATGCAGAGAATACATTCATCAATTGAACATTGTTTCTTTGCTCTCTATAGAACGCTGAAATTTTCAATGAAGAAGTTCTTGATAAAACTTGTTGGAAACCTAATTCATAATCAACTGTAGTTTCTGGTTTCAAGTTAGAGTTTCTAATCGTTGCGCTTCTTGATTGAATGAATTGATACTCGAATGGATCAAAACGGAATCCAGAAGTTGGACGTTTAGTTAATACATCATAGTGAGCAAAGAAAGAAGCCTCATCAGAAATCGGGAACGAGAATGCAACACGAGGCATAATGTTCACTTGAGGTTTGTAATCTTCGAAAGCGTCTTTAGTAGGAGTAGTTAAAGACGGATCTAACAACCAAGGTGAAATTCCCCCAGGACCTTCTATAGATTTAGCATCTTCAATTTCAATACCATTTTCATCATACCAAACAGAACCGTTTCTATATCCATTAATTGCAGTTGGATTGTTTACATCATTAACATAAACAATATAATCATCTCCCATCGCACCAGGAATATCGTATGGATTAGGCATAGCTTTTGCTTCTGCAACCGTTCTAGCTTCGTAGAATAAATAAGGATCTTTTAATACAGGTTGGTTTGCATCGAAGATATCAACACGAACACCAACATTAAATACGATGTCTCTAAATGCGAATCTATCCATTAAGTAACCAGCCATATAGATCGGTTGAAAGGCACCTACGAATCTTTTGTAGTTTCCGTTATCATCATATTCAGTAAAGTAATCTGAAATATTTGTAACCCCACTTGTTTTCACACCAGTGTGATCGTACCCCCAGTAAGAAACGAAAGAGTTACCTCCGTTCAATAATTCATCTGGAGCAAACATACCGAAGTTGTAGATGTTAGGATCGTATTGATCAATATCAATAAAGTCAGTTCCTGCAACACCTCCTGCGATATAACCATTTTCAGTTAAATAATTTCTCAAGTTGTAATCGAAGAACGTTTGATTGTCACTATTTTCAGCTCCACCGTAGTTACCCGTTCCAGATTCGTAAGCATAACCTGAATTCAATCTATCGTAGGTGATATATTCGAAGTTATCTATTTCTTCAGAAACACCAGTGTTTGCTTCAAGCTCTGTGATGTGGAAGTTTGTTAATTGA
>JABSPC010000373.1 GCA_013215515.1 Crocinitomicaceae bacterium | reverse complement strand
GGTGACACGCAACTGACATTAAAAGAAATCACGCCAGTTCGTCTGGTAAAAAATAAGTTTTATGGTCAACTTCATACTGCATATGAGAATGGCGCGACAATTGATGAGTTGAAATCGCTGTTGGGAAGAGGTCGAGCTAAAAAAGGAATGTTCGAAGGAGATTTAGTTGAAGGTGAACTTGAAATTGGTCAAATATCAGGACTAATTAATGAAGTAAAACCAGCAAACGAAATTGTCAATGAAATCCTTGTCGAATACAGACAGGCCCTTTCGAATCAGACTAACGAAAAATTTAATTTTTAAATGATAAAATTTGAACGGTTCCAATTGGAGAATGGACTAAGGGTTCTTTTCCATAAGGATGAAACGACACCAATGGCGGTAGTTAATACCCTCTATGATGTTGGCGCAAGAGATGAATCAGAAGATAAAACTGGATTCGCTCACTTATTCGAACACTTAATGTTTGGAGGATCCGTAAATATTCCAGAATTCGATACGCCGCTGCAAATGGCAGGAGGAGAAAACAATGCCTTCACTTCTAATGACATTACAAATTATTACGATGTCCTTCCAGTAAACAATATTGAAACGGCACTTTGGTTAGAAAGTGATCGCATGTTGTCATTGGCATTTACGCCAAAAAGCTTGGAAGTACAGAGAAATGTTGTTATCGAAGAGTTCAAGCAACGCTATTTAAATCAACCTTATGGAGACGTTTGGTTGCAATTGAGACCCTTAGCGTACAAAGAGCACCCTTACAAATGGGCGACTATTGGAAAGGAAATTGAGCCGATAGAAAATGCCACAATGGAGGATGTTAAATCATTTTTCAAAAAACATTACAATCCGTCGAATGCGATTTTATGCATCGCTGGAAACCTTGAATTTGATAAGGTGAAAGAGCTTGTGGAGAAATGGTACGGTTCGATTCCAAAAGGAACCAAGTACGAAAGAAATTTGCCGAAAGAACCAGTTCAAACAGAACTGCGCAAATTGACAATTGATAGAGACGTACCGAGCGACGCGTTTCATTATGGGTTCAAAATGCCTGACAGATTGCATCCTGACTTCTTCACTATCGATGTGTTATCTGACGCCTTGGGGAGAGATAAATCGTCTCGGCTTTATGTGAGTTTGAAAAAAGAACAACAATTAGTTGCAGACATAAGCGCTTATATCACTGGTTCATTGGATGATGGATTATTGGTGATCTCTGGAAAGGTAAACGAAGGAATAACATTCGAACAATTTGACACCGCTCTTTGGAAAGAGATTGAAAACGTCAAAGCTTCTAAATTAGCTGATTCAGAATTGGATAAAATAATGATCAAGATCAGAACTGCTAGAGAATTTCAAGAACAAGGATTATTGAATCGAGCAATGAACCTTTGCAGCTACGAATTACTTGGAGATGCAAATGGAATCAATCTTGAAAGTGAAATATACCAACAGATTACGACGGACGATATCCTTAGATGTGCTAAAGAAACCTTGACGAAATCAAAGTGTTCAATACTAAACGTTAAAGCTGATAAAAATGCTAAATAGAACTATAGAACCAGCATTAAAAGAAATTGATCACATCGATTTTGTAGCACCGAAAAAATATCCGATTTCAGTACGCGCTAGCCTTTACCATATGAAGGAGGTGCCAAATGAAACTTCGCGTTTCGAGCTATACTTTGATGCGGGAAAATGCAAAGGAATTGATAGTATAGCAGGTTTCGTGAATGGATTATTGTTTTCTGGAACGCCTGATAAAAATTCTATTGAAATCAACAGTCAAATCAATGCATTGGGCGGTTTTTTGGAGTCAGGAATATCTGTAGAGAATTCAACGATTTCAATGTATTGTTTGAAAGAAAATTTAATTCCAATTCTCAAAATTGTTCTCGATGCAATTCAAAACGTTGCCTTCATAGAAAAAGAAGTAAATGAATATTTGGCCGATAGAAAAGTTGGGCATAATGTAAGCCTAGAAAAAGTTAGTTTCCTTGCTCAACGAGAATTTCAACAACGCCTTTTTGCTTCGAATGATATATACTCAACAGCACTTAAAATGTCTGATTTTGAGACATTAACAACTGAAAAATTAAAAAACTTTCACTCAGATTATTATTTGAATGGACTTGAAAAGGTTGTGATAGTAGGAGATCTGACTGAATCCGATATCGATTTTATTATTGAGTCAACAAAGCCTTTTGTGAATTCTAAAGAGCGATCATATGCAACGGATTTAAGCAACGAACCCGGATCATTCAATGTGCCGAAAGAGGGTGCTTTGCAATGTGCGATCAGAATTGGCAGAATCTTATTCAATAAAAATCACGAAGACTATTTGGACTTCTTGATTTTGAATACAATTTTTGGCGATTACTTCGGAAGTCGCTTAATGTCTAACATTAGAGAAGATAAAGGGTATACATACGGAATTGGAACTTTAGTTGCGGAATTGAATAACACCGGTTATTTTATGATCGCCACTGAAGTCGGTAAAGATGTTTTGGAACCGACTTTAAAGGAAATCAAATTTGAACTCAATCGTTTGCGAACAGAGCTAGTTGGTGAAGAAGAACTTCAATTGGTTCGTAATTATATGCTTGGCCAATTACTCAAAAGCGCCGATGGTCCTTACGCTATGACAGACTTGTTTTTGAGCGTTGAAGTTCATGGGAAAGACCTCGAATTTTACAATTTAGCATTGTCGAAAATTCAGAATATTACGGCTGAAAGAATT
>JABSPC010000372.1 GCA_013215515.1 Crocinitomicaceae bacterium | reverse complement strand
CTCACACGCAGGCTTTATTCTCCAACAGTATCACAATGATATAGTTTAGGTTTTTTGCTATTAGGAGCTTGTGTTTTAGCACCGCTCTTTTTTGCTTCTATCATTTTTTGAATAATTCGCGCCTTTTCTTTTCTGTTTTTGTCTTGATTTTTAAGATCATTTGCTGCATCAAAATAAACTTTACCATCAATAATTGTTTTTTCTACTTTAGCATAAATAGATAAAGGATTGTCAGACCACAAAACAACATCAGCATCTTTACCCACTTTTATACTTCCCATTCTATGGTCTAAGTGTAATAATTTAGCCGGATTAAGTGTTACAAACTTTAAAGCCTCTTCTTCACTTACTCCACCATATTTAACGGCTTTTGCGGCTTCTTGATTCAATCGCCTTCCCATTTCTGCATCATCAGAATTAAACGCAGTAACAATTCCTTGTTTGTGCATAATTGCACCATTATATGGGATAGCATCGTTTACTTCAAATTTATATGCCCACCAGTCTGAAAATGTAGATCCACCAGCACCATGTTTTTTCATTTTATCAGCAACCTTGTATCCTTCTAAAATATGTGTAAAAGTGTTAATGGTAAAGCCCATAGAATCCGCAACATGCATTAACATGTTAATCTCTCCCTGTTGGTAAGAGTGACAAGAAATAAAGCGTTCTTTATTTAGAATTTCAAGTAAGGATTCTAGTTCTAAATCAACTCTTGGAGCAGAAACATTAACCCTTTCTTTTTCGGGGATTGCAGCGAACTTATCCCATTTTTGTTTGTATTCTTTTGCTCTTATAAATGCATCATAATAAACCTGTTCAACACCCATTCTTGTTTGTGGGAACCTTGATTTTCCACCAGCACGTTTTACATTTTCTCCTAAAGCAAACTTAATAAATCCGTCTATTTCTTTAATTTTCATTTCTTCAGGATTGCTTCCCCACCTTAATTTAATTATTGCAGATTGACCCCCAACTGGATTGCAAGACCCGTGAAGCAATTGTGATGCAGTTACTCCACCAGCAAGCTGTCGATATATATTAACATCATCAGAATTTACAACATCGGCAATACTAACTTCGGCAGTTACCGACTGTGTACATTCATTAACTCCTCTACTAATAGCAATGTGCGAATGTTCATCAATAATTCCTGCTGATAAATGTTTCCCTTTTCCATCAATAGTGATTGCTCCTTCAAAATATAAGTTATGACCTATAGCAGCAATTTTACCATTATGTATTACAACGTCAGTGTTTTTTAAAATTCCTTCAGCCTCATTGGTCCATACAGTAGCCCCTTTGATAAGCATTGTTTTTTCTTTAGGTAATGAATCAAAACCATACGCCATATTTGGGTATTGAATTCTAGGAATCACTAAAGAATCTTTTTTAGTCTCTTTCTTTTTCTTTTTATCTAAACCGGCTGTGCCTTTTATGGCTGTCCATTTAATCCAATCACCATTAGATAATTGGCCATTTCCATCCCATATAGCGTTATTAGTTATTGTTCCGCTTAATCTTATAGTTCCTTTTTCAAAATCATCTTTTGGATTAAAGTTTAATGAGATTAAGTTCCCTGAAACACTCAATGAAACAACAACATTGTTGGTATCTGGTTTCCCCTCTTTGCTTCCAATAATTTCTATATTTCCTTTAGGTTTTTT
>JABSPC010000371.1 GCA_013215515.1 Crocinitomicaceae bacterium | reverse complement strand
TATCAAGGAAGTTCTTATCCTCTTGACGGAACACTTTATCCAACTCAATATACAATGGCGGGTTCTCTCTCACTACTTGCGAATTGAAAAAGTAAATTCCATTATAGTACTTGCTCAAATACGACCATTCCTGCGGTTTTACAACAGGTGGAAGTTGAAGCAAATCACCAATATAAAGGACCTGCACTCCACCGAAAGGCTGGTTGATTTTTCGCACATTTCTCAATGTCCAATCCATAGCGTCCAAGGTGTCTGCGCGGAGCATACTTACCTCATCGATAATCAACAACTCCAAGTTTCTAAAAATCGCACGGCGCGTTGAATTCATCTTAAAATGATGCATCAAGGTCTGCTTGCTTTCTAGTTTCATTTGGCTGTTAAAACCACCTTCAATCGTAAAATCTGGAATGAACGTCGCAAACGGCAATTGGAAAAAAGAGTGAATGGTTACCCCACCTGCATTTAGCGCTGCAATTCCAGTTGGGGCAACTATAACGGTTTGCTTGTGCGTTGATCTTACAATCTTATGGAGTAAGGTCGTTTTCCCTGTTCCGGCTTTTCCAGTAAGAAAAATCGATCGGTTAGTTTGACTGATAAAGCGCTCCGTAAATTCGGCGATTTCACTAGTTTGAATAGAGTTTGTGTTTTGTTCCATCTATTATAAGTTAGTGAAAAAGTTGGGGTATTTTGTATTGGTATTAAAAGTTTTTAAAATTAGGCATTTGGGGGAGAATTGGGTGGTTTGTGAGGGGATTTTTTTAATTAGTTGAGGATCAATTTATGGAGCATATTACTAAAAATTAGGGGCTGTCCACAAAGTAGTCCCTCATCCTCAATCCCTTTTACTATCTTATACAACCACAATCCTCCAGCCCAAACATTACACCCATGAATCGCATTCTACGTACGAACAAACTCAAAATACTTTTCGCACTAGCCATCCTACTAGCAACCAGCTGCGCAAGCAGTCAAGATGAATCAATCGTTAAAAGTTACTTCAAAGCGTACAACAGCAAAGACTACGATAAACTGAATACTCTTCTAGCTGATGATGTTTTGGTAATTGACATGGGATATATAGTGCTAAACTCCAAAGAAGAATTCATAGATATGGTAGAGTGGGGAAAGGTTCTTAAAGGCAAGAATAAAATTCATAGCATCACAAATAAGTCTGGGGAAATTGTTGTGACAGAATCACAAACGAATGATCGAATTCTATTTTTCGGAGAAAAACCCGTCAAAATGAACACGACATTTACAGTTAAACATAACGTGATAACAAAGATTGACGTGGAAGTACTAAATTTAGACCAAAGTAAAAATTACTCGATAAGTAGGGCGTTTTACGCTTGGGCAAAGACCGCGAATAGCATTGATGGAAATTTGATGAATCAATTAAATCGAGCAGGTGGGTTAGAACTGCTGAATTTAAGACTTCAAAAAGCAATGCGATTATTTAAACAAAAATAATGAAGATCCTCCTAATACTATCCTTTTTTATAAGCTTTCAATTGGTTGCTCAAACTGAGGTTGAAGCACAATCAGCTTTGATTGAAATCAATATCAAAGCAAACCTATAGAGACGCTAACTACCTGATTAAAGTTCTAAGCAAAGAGAAAAAGGAATTTTGTAAGGTTTCCTATATCTTGATTCATAGTACCAATCTCATTAAAAAAAAGATCAATAAGCTGCAAGATCAAATAATCGGTGAGTATAATTCTGGCAAAACAATAATAGAGTTGGTTGCAAAATACAATCAAGATTTAAATCCGACTGGTGAACTTGATTGGTTTGGTACTAAAACGATGTTGCGTGAATTTGAAAAGGCTGTATGGAATGAACCAATCAACGCTGTTATTAAAGTAAATATTCCGAGTAGAGATTGGCATTACGTTGTTTTCAAAGCCCATGAAAACGTTGAAGTCAATGTTGCCAATTGCGCTCGCGTAAAGATTTGTCATACTGGATGCTCGGCGCCTCATAGTTTAGACATGGAAATACCAGAACGGAAAATCCGTGAAACGAAAGCAGGATTCCCTGGTGGAGATTGTGAATTTAATTTAAGCTTGAAAATGGATCAAAGACTTCTTGAACTCAAGAACGAAAATGCAAGCAGCGACACCATAATCCTTTACAGACATTGGACTGGAACAAATGGTGAAAGAGGATACGCAAGCTTTATAAAAATGGACAACGGCACGTACCACGAAAAGGATCTAACGTATACAAATTCAACTAGCAAATTAGGCGAGTCTGAATGGCATGTTTTGAGCGGAACTAACAATCCTATTTCAAGCTTCGCAACGATAGGGCCTCAAGCTTCAGATTCGTTAGCGGCGCCCGAATTTCAAATATCACATAATGGTTTACATACCGTACAAGTATTTGCAAATAACACTCTCATTTATTGCGATGAAGTCCGAGAGTTAAGGCTCCAAGAGAACCCTGACGTCTCAAGAATTGAATTCATCAAAACACTAAGAGACCTTTATAAATTTAGCGCCATGAGTATTGGAAAGAAAAGGAAAAATAAGAACCGTTAAAGCATATGGATAAAATTATACCCGTATTGTTGCTTCTAATCCTTGTCAGCTGTTCTACAAGCAAAAAAATAACAGCTCATCTCGATGCTAAATTCTACTGTATAGAAATAAAAGGTTCATATCAAGACAGAAACCTCTATGTGCAAAACCCCCAATTGAATGACGATTATTGTGCAGTGGTAGTCTACGTGAACAACAAAGAACTTTATGCTCTGGGAACTTTAAAATTTGGTGCATTCGAAGTTGATCTAGGAAGTCTGGATCTTGAAATGGATGACCCACTAAAGATTCAAATATATCATCATAAAGGGTGCAAGCCGAAAGTCTTAAATCCTGAAATTCTATACCCTAGGATGAAAAATTAAATTCTCGATCGACTAAAGTTATTGCCTTTCCATAAATATGGATTAGGTGTTCTAAACTTTAAGGAAATTTCAAAGCCACCATTACCATTGGTTGCGGTTCGCAATTGTGAAAGGTTAACGTCATAACTCAATCCGATAGAATAGTGATCTATCTCTAACGTAATTGATGGAATCAGCGCGTCATTTAGTCTATAAAACGTTCCAATATTGAAATAGGATCCTTTTACAAAACCCGTAACTTTCGAAGCTTTCTTTAGCTCAATTCGGAACTGAGAACCGATTAATATTTCTTTAGAAGGACCTTGAAATTGGGCTATCACCGCGGGTAATATACTCCACTTTGAATTCGGTATTCCAATCAATGCATCTGCGTGAAAGACTAAATTTCCATACAGTTTATCTGGCCCCGAATAGAACCAATCAAATTTTGGTCTAAGAATATGATTGTAAGCAACGCCAACTTTGAAATTCAATTGATCATTCGCGGTCATATATCCTTCACTTGAACTATACGCATATACTATTCCGGCAGATAAATCTCCTTTCATTTCTGATACTGAATTGAAGTTCTCCCCCGAACTCAATCCCCCATTATATGTTCCTCCGTTGTACTGACTGTTCCATTGTGCCTTCGTGGCGTCAAATCCTCTTTGAATCATTCCACCCTTCACTCCGATCGAAATTTTATTGTGGCGGTCCATATCGAGAATAGTTGAAAAGGCCAATTGTGCATTTGTCGTTCCCAAGTCTAAATCTCCAGCTACGTCACGATAGATGTCAATTCCCAACCCAAAACTTGCATTTCCTTTCGTTTCAAATCGCGTATCGACATTCGCCCCATATGTTTGGTATTTAGCTCCAATACTAGACCATTGATTTCGGTAAAATACGGATGCTCTTAAATTTGCTGGAATTACTCCCGCCGTCGCAGGATTGTATTGAATGCCATTGTTCCAAAATTGTGCAAAATGAACATCCTGAGCATTTGCCTGAAACACTCCTAATAACGCTATGATTAAAATTGCTTTCATCTTCTTCTATTTTATTAGTGTTACATTTCCGCTTACAACCTGATTTACTCCAAAACTATCTGTGTAGGTTAAGGAGTATGCAAATACAGCCGTGTTCAATGCTTTGCCATTTTGCGTTCCGTCCCAACTAATGGATTGATCCTCGGAATCAAATATGAGTTCTCCCCACCGATTGAATACCCGTACATAAAAGTCATTCAATCCAGTTCCTTCAATCTCAAAAAAGTCATTGTGGTTATCCCCATTTGGAGAGAACGCATTGGGAACAAAAAAATCTTGCGTTTGAAAATCAAGTGTTATCAAAACGCTATCGACAGCAGTACAACCGTTTGCATCCGATACTGTGAGGTAATAATTGGTTGTGATACTTGGCGTAGCAGTAGGTGATGAACATGCAGTACAACTTAAATCTCCCGGAGGATTCCAAATATAACTAAGGCCCCCAGATCCTGTCAATAAAGTTGATTCTCCCGAAAGTATTGTAACGTCTGCTCCTGCGTTTGCATTCGGGTTTGAATTAACTGTTACATCAACACTGCTTGCTG
>JABSPC010000370.1 GCA_013215515.1 Crocinitomicaceae bacterium | reverse complement strand
GATACCATAGCGGCTTTAATTGAAAAAGGCATGCCTCAATCGAATGCAAAGAAACTTGTGAAGCATGCCCACAAGATGCTCAAAGAGTTCACACAAACAAACTATCACAATTTGAGCAAGATAAAGAAAGAGCGATTGATTGAAGAAATATCTAATGGAGCAGACAAAGTGTTCGAAACTATTCGGTCACCACTTTGTAAAAACATAACGGTTCATGGTCGCCAGTTTAAAATTGATATTTTCCGTGGAAACCGATGGGATGATGACTGGGCCTCTTGTGTCGTTGACATCAAAGAAGAATTGTCCTACTACAGCGAGGAAGATGTTGAAACTGACCAAGAAGCATTTGATGAAGCCATGACATGTATTCATGATGAATTGATCTGAGTCTTGCAGAGATTCGGCTGATCACTTACCCATTCACCCAAGCGTCTTCAATCTCTTTGAGATCCGTTACTTAATCTTACCACTCTCTACAAGCTCTGCTTTTGCAGTAGCAGACACATTTGAACCCTTTTTACGCAATTTCCATTCATCGTTGTCGAGATAAAAGTTCACGCCCACTATTGTTCTGACAGGAGTTGCAAATTCACAGTAAGCAACCTTTTCGCCTGTATCGCTTTCATAGTATTGCACCGTTGATGTCTTAATGCATTCACCATTTTTCAATAAATTCTCTAGGCTATGCTTCTTAGCCATAGCTGTAAATTCAGCTTCACCCTGTTTCTCTATCATAGCATTGAACATCTTCAATTCTTCTGAATGGATATTTGCTCTGAAGTACTCGATTATTTTACCTTCATTTAAAAGCTTCAGAGACTCAGTGTGGGCAGTCCTAGGATCAGGCAGTTCAACATCTGGAGTACTTTGAACTGGCTTATCTTCGGCATACAGTGTGTTTAAGATTAGGACTGTGAATAATAGAAGTGTGCGAATCATTGTTCATTCCTTTATAGGATCATGTTTTCAGCACTTTATTCGTGAATTTTGACTGCTCAACCACTGATATAGTGTGGGTTTTGGCACAACTACTCTTGCTGCTTCGCTCGACCATCACCATAAACCACTAATCGCTTTCCATCTGACGCACGCATTTTCGTCTCTAGGACGATTTGATCTTTGTCTTCACCAAATTCAGCGAGGGCAACTTTAAGATCCCAGTTTTCTTTGAAGGTTTTGAGTAAACCTTTTTCCTTAAGAACCGCTTCGTGATCTTGTTTACGTTTTTTGCTCAGGTAAATTTGCATAAAAATCACCTTACCATCAGAAAGCGTCTTTTTATCTTGGGCGTAGTCAGCGTTGAGACATGAGGTTAAGAAGAAGATTGTTGATAGGGTTGACGTGACCATTAAACTAATTTTTTTAATTTGCATCACAACAAACTACACACTAATGGATTTATAATCGTCAAATGATCGAGCTAAATCATCGTAAATAATATCGTCCACACTTAGCTTCTCTATATTTGAATCCAAAAACTTCTGCAATTCCAAAAGTATTGTAGAAAATAAATCGGAATCACTCATTCGTTCAATGCTGACTCCTTTATGGCTAATTTCAATTAAATTTGAATAACGTTCAAATAAAATACAAAAAGAAGAGTCTACACCTACGAACTCATAACGCTTACTTGATTTAGTCATGATTTTTCTCAATCCATCCATCAATTCGACTAAAGAGTAAAATATCATCATTTCATGTTTTGCGCCACCTTGTTTTGAACAAAAAACAATTGGATTATTTTCAATTGTAATATTCCCAAAACTATAACCATCAATTTCCTCACACGATTCCGATATCTCAAATGTAAAAGTTGTCATTCACTTCTCACTGGATGTATCGTTATTACCCTATTTCTATCATGTGAATCAACCGTCACTCTAACCCTATCACGCATTTTATTCACTTTCATTCGCTGTTCATAAGACTGGATACGTCTACTTGGATCGGAAATTCTAGTCCCCTTAGAAACAAGCTTCTTG
>JABSPC010000037.1 GCA_013215515.1 Crocinitomicaceae bacterium | reverse complement strand
CCATTAAAAAGACTACAAGGTTAGCTTCTGGAATTTTATTGAAAATATCTGCTAATGTTCCAATTGTGGTGTCCGCACTAGAACTTGTCCCAAGGGCATAGTGCGCTTGTTTTGCAAAGATGATTACACCTATAGCTGCTAAAACACCATGGAGTACAGAAGAGGGCAATAACTTAGCAAAACGACCCATTTTAAGAGCTCCAAAGACAATTTGAATACCTCCAGCTACAACTATTGCGGCCAATACATAATTGATGTTCCCATCCAACGCAACGAGACCTCCCAAAATCACTGCAATTAAACCAGCGGCTGGGCCATTAATTGCCACATGACCTCCTCTAAAGAAAGTTGTAACAACTCCACCGATAATTGCAGAAAGTACTCCTGCCATTGGTGTCATTTCTGAAGCAACCGCAATACCTAGCGCCAATGGCAATGCAACCAAAGAAACACTTATGGCGGCCAATAGGTCATCACGCCAATTGTCTTTTAATCCTTTGATTCCTTCAGCTGGAATGGGGTTATGCATGTTTATTTACTTTTGGAAAAGGTATAAAATACGTTTTTTTCTTTAAACCTTGAAAATATTATTGATGACCACTTCTCGGGTATGATCAAAGCTAGTTAGGTCGACTTTTAAATTCATTAATTCTTATTGGATCGTGAACAGAAATTATTAAGCGGTAAGAAAATGAAATGTGAGTGGCTAGAGAGAACTAAAGTAGAATGCAAAAAAAAATTCCACCTCTAAAGGTGGAATTTTCAATTCATAAGTAAGTTATAAATATGACTTAGTCAACTTTAACGTTAGTTGCGTTCAATCCTTTTGGACTTTCTTCAACTTCGTAGCTTACTTTGTCTCCTTCTGTAATTTCGTCGATAAGATTGTTAGCGTGAACAAAAACATCTTTGCTTCCATCTTCTGGTGTAATAAATCCAAATCCTTTTGAATTATTAAAAAATTTTACTGTACCGTTACTCATAATATATTTGTTATTTGAAGTATAAAAGTAGTAATTAATTCGTTAGTGTTAATAAAAAATGAAAAGATCATGAAATATTTTCTATCGACTAACGTTAATTATCAGCACATTAAGAATTGAAACACATCTATAAATAGATTGCATGACTAAACAAAGCACCGGTCAACCTACTCATCAATCACCCTTTAACACGCACTTTAAGCAATATTTGCTTTACTAAAGCTAAGTCTTCTACCCCTACTTTATTCACAAAAAACCGATGCTCTCCATCAAAACAAGCATTCACAAAATAATTTCCATTATTTGGGTCTTTTTTTGTTACAACTCTCACTTTATGGGCTCCTGTGTCGTGATTTCCCCCATAAATAAAGAGCTCTTTATCGGAACATGGAGACGGACTCCAACTACTCGAATCATTGGAGTTCAAGATAAAATGAATGGTGAACTTTTTGAATTTTAGCCTCCCTTCTCTTGAAGCAGGAAATAATGAGTCTAAGGCAACTGCCTCAATCGCTCTTTGCCTATTATAATTGGAAGGGTCTTCATTAATAAAGGTGTAGCTCAAATCTTCCGGTCTATCAAAAAAGAAGTATTCCGTTTCTACTGTGTGCCACACAATGGGTTCTTCATCACAAGACGGGAGGATTAAAACCAACAGCATCAAGGAAAAGAGCTTATTCATTTATCTTGCCTTCATTTATTACATTCGTTCAGGAACCTTTACTCCAAGAAGTGTCATACCAAGTCCAATAACTTTAGCCACGTTACGGCTTAGAATTAATCGCATGTCTTTCAACTCTTGCTTTTCTTCGATATGAACAGGAATACTTTGAAAGAAAGTGTTGTATAACTTAACCAATTCATACATATAGTTAGCGATCAAAGCCGGAGAGTGATTTTTTGCTGCTTCGTTCATCGTATTCGGGAACCCTGAAAGTTGCTTTAGAATTTCCTTTTCGATAGGATGTAGATCGACATCTTTCAATTCACCTATTCCATCTGCCTTTGCTAATAATGATTTAATTCGAGCGTGTGCATACTGAATATATGGACCTGTATTTCCGTTAAGTTCTATCGCTTCAGGATTCGTTGGATCGAAAACGATTCTCTTTTTAGGATCAACTTTAAGCAGGAAATATTTCAATCCGCCCATTCCAATAAGTTCGAATAGTGCTTCTCGATCCTCTTCACTCATTCCGTCTAAATGTCCACGTTCTTGTGTCATTTCACGAGCTGAATCAACGATGCTTTCCATTAAATCATCTGCGTCAACAACTGTACCTTCCCGAGACTTCATACGACCCTGCCCTTTCGGTAACTCTACCATTCCATAAGAAAGGTGCGAACAGTTTTCAGACCAATCGTAGCCCAATTTTTTAAGAATCAAAAATAGAACCTTGAAGTGATGATCTTGTTCGTTTCCGACAGTATAAATCATTCCTTCTAAGTCCGAATAATCTTTAAAACGATCAACCGCTGTTCCAACATCTTGTGTCATATAAACCGCTGTCCCGTCAGAACGAAGAACCAATTTTTCATCCAATCCTTCATCGCTCAAATCAATCCAAACAGATCCGTCGTCTTTTCTATAGAAAACGTCTTTGGAAAGTCCCTCGTCAACCAAGTCCTTACCGAGAAGGAAGGTATCCGATTCATAATACAATTTATCGAAATCAACTCCCATCGCTTTGTACGTTGACTCAAAGCCAGTATATACCCAGCTGTTCATTGTCGTCCATAGCAAATAGGTTTCAGGATCACGGCCTTCCCAACGAATAAGCATTTCTTTCGCTTCTCGTAGAATTGACGTTTGATTTTTTGCTAATTCTTTGATCTTACTATCGATTCCTTTAATCGTCTTTTCCTCTTTACCCGCTTTTGATTCATCTAAACGATTGAATTCAGCGCTAACAGTTTCATCTGTATAGCCAAAATCTTCAGCATTCCATTGATCGATAATGGCATTCGCCTCAATCATCAAGTGTTTATCAAAAACAACGTAGTATTTCCCGACAAGCTTATCGCCCTTTATCCCAGTGTTACCTGGAGTTTCGCGTTCCCCTTTTTCATTTAGAGGTGAAAACTTCTGCCAAGCCAACATACTCTTGCAAATATGAATTCCACGGTCGTTGATGATTTGTGTCTTAATAACCTTGTGACCGTTTGCTTTCAAAATCTCTGCCACAGAATACCCTAAGAAGTTATTTCTCAAGTGACCTAAATGCAATGGCTTGTTCGTGTTAGGCGAAGAATACTCCACCATAATCGTAGATTTTGAGTCCGGCTCGCCAAAACCATATCGATCGTTCTTATCAATCTCAGAGAGTGCTGAAATCCAATAACTAGAATCAATCACAATGTTTAAGAATCCACCTACGACAGAATAACTTTCAATGTTGCTGGTGTTTTCTTTAACGAATGCTCCTATCTTTTCCCCAGCTTCGATGGGCGAGCACTTTAACACTTTTACAAAAGGGAAAATGACAAGGGTTAAATCTCCCTCAACGTCTTTTCTCGTTTTTTGGAATTGAATAAGTTTTTCCTCAACCTGTATTCCAAATAGCTCCTCTGAATTATTCAGTAAAGCTTCTTTAATCTTAAATTCCATCTATTTCTCCAATTCTATTGTCGTAGCTTCTAGAACATCAAATGTTACTTCAGCCAT
Source organism: Crocinitomicaceae bacterium (assembly GCA_013215515.1). Lineage (GTDB taxonomy): Bacteria > Bacteroidota > Bacteroidia > Flavobacteriales_D > Crocinitomicaceae > UBA4466. The sequence continues at coordinate 5,667 of JABSPC010000037.1, read as the reverse complement.
ATTGTTAATTTTTTCATCGAGACAAGGGTTGACTTCAACAAACTCCATACAAACCATCTTGTCCAATTTTGCTAATTCCGTCATAAAGTAGGTTGCCTCAACGGGTGATAAACCGTGATCTACAGGTGTTCCTGTTCCATGAGAAGTATCTTTTGGATCCATTGAATCCACGTCGAACGAAACGTAAATGATTTCGCAATCCTTCAATTGATCTAGTGTCTTTCGAAGAATTTCTTCCTTCCCGCTTTGCCTAATTTGATCTACCGTGTGATTGGTAATATTCAATCGTTCAATCATAGCATCCTCTGGAGCCTCCGTATCTCGAACTGATATAAAAACCAAATCTTCCGGCGCAACTTTAACTCCTTCTGTCCCCGTTGATTTCAAAAGATTCCACATCCGCTCCTCCTCTGCTCCAATCTCGTTGATCTTGCATTCTAAATTATCTTCTCCAAGTGCAGTTGCCAATGGCATTCCGTGCATATTTCCAGACGGCGTGGTATGTGGAGTATGTAAATCTCCATGTGCATCAATCCAAACCACACCCAGTCGTTTGTTTGGATGAGCCGCTTTAATTCCTGCCATTGTTCCACCAGCAGACCCATGATCTGAGGCAAGAATTAATGGGAATTTCTGTGCGTCCAAAAGCTCTTTAACATTTGAGCTAACCGACTGAAAAACTTGAACCAATCCTTCGATTCGCTTTGCATGCGGAAACTTGACACTCGTATCTAACAAATGATTCATATGTTGAACATGATGAATTGGAAACTTACTGAAATAGTGACTTCCACGCTTTCGAGCAACTGTCATAACCGCTTCTGGTCCCAAAGAAGCACCTCTAGTTCCAGCAGTAATTTCAGACTTATTTATTAGGATTTCAATATCTCGTTTCATAGGCACAAATTGCTGAGCAAAAATAGCATAATTCAATAGTCTACGGTGCTATTTAGCTCTTCTATTTTGGCGATTTTATTTTTTTAATTAAAATTGATAATAACCTTTAAATTCGCACTTTAGTAACCTTTTGGTTTAATCTCGTTCAATAGTTATATGAAAAATGCCCTTCAAAATAATATTAAGCTAGCCGTATTCTTATTGGCTACAAGTCTTATAAGTACGCATGCATATTGTCAAAAAACGAAAGGGTTTAGTGGAATGTTGGAATACAGTGTTAGTCTAAAAGACACGAACTTAAACGTTTTCAATAAAGAAAGCTCGATGATTATCTATACAAACGACACCATTTCGAGAATGGAGAATTTCACTGGTCAACTTGGTAAACAGGTGACTATCCGCCATATGGAATTGAACAAGTCGTACTTATTGATTGAGGTGAGTGATACTGCCTAATTCGCAATCAAAACAAATTTAGATGTTTCCGACTCATTGATGAAGGCAACGACATATACGTTCAAAAAGAAATTGTTTAAAAAGAAGTTTCTTGGAAAAAGGGTAAATCGAATGATGGTGAATCATCCTGACTTTAGTGAACCAATAGAGTTTTTATATTTAAAAAAGTACTCGCGAGAATACCTAAATAATTTCCCGAGCATCCCTGGGTTATTGGTTCAATACGCTATTTCAACACCGAATGGAATCATGTATTACAAGCTGGAAAAATTCAGCGAGTATACGGTAGATCAAGATTTATTTGGAATACCTTCAAGTTTCAAAAAAGTATCAATAGATGAGTTCATGGATGAGATGCTAGACATCCGAGGCCTTACAAACGAGCGTGAGTAATACTTTTAAGTCGAACCTAGATATTTCATCTTTCAATTTAAATCCTAGTTTCAGCAACTAACATTTCGCTGTTTATACTTACATTTTCACGGCATCAAACCCTTGATAATCCTCTCTATCTTCGTAAGATATGAGTGGTGATAATGAATACATAGAAAAGGGCGGCTCTGAGGAAATCGAAGAACCAAAGAAAAAAAAGCCTGCTGCCAAGAAGAAATCAAAAAAGAAGAAAAAGAAATCTTCTGCTTTTGGTCAATTCGTAGATAAAATTGATCGCAAAAAGGTTAAGTCAATAATTGGCGTAATCAGTGTTTTGCTTGCGATCTATATTCTTCTCGCGTGTTTCTCTTATTTATTGACTTGGAAAATCGACCAAGACAGAATCATGGGCAAAGGTTTCTTCGAGTTTTTGTTTGATGGAAATGAAGAACCTGTAGCCAATTGGCTCGGTAAGTTTGGAGCATGGATCTCTCACCTTCTTATTTACAAATGGTTTGGAATAGCATCTTTTGGATTTGCGCTCGTTCTATTTGTTGGAGGAATTAAAACTTTGTTCAACTACACCATTTTACCAATGGGAAAAACAATAGCCGCTAGTGCATTGTCCATAGTATGGATAAGTATGTTCCTCGGTTATTTCTCTAGTACCGTTAATTATTTGGGAGGAACATTTGGATTTCAAATTAACGAATGGCTTGCACTTACCTTAGGTCGATTCGGTTCTCTAATCTTAATCTCTTGTATCGGGTACGTTTTTGCGATGATTTTATTCAATGTGACATTCGCCAAAATTCTTGCGTTTTTCAGAAAAGATGAAATTGTTGAAGGAGCAGAAGAGACTTCAGAAGATGGCTTAGCTGACATAATTAGCGAAGAAGATTTAGAAGTTGGAAACACTATGACTGAAGAAGAAACAGCACAGGACGATATTTCGGAGCGTGTTGATTTAAGTGAAGAAGAAGTTGAAGAGGAACCAGAATCTGAAATCGTTGACTTACCCTTAGATATTCAGGAAGAATTAGAAATTACGACTCCCGTTGAAGAAGATGAAGACTTCTCTGTTACCATTGCTGAAGTTCCACAAGAAGACGAAGAGCTTTCCAAGTCGGAAATGAATGATATTCAAAAAGATTATGGCGATTATGATCCAAAACTTGACTTATCAAGCTACAGGCTCCCTCCTATTGATTTGCTGAATGACTTTAGCGGAAAGGCTGCAACCGGAAGCGTCAACAAGACTGAATTGGAAGCGAACAAGAACAAGATTGTTACAACGCTGCAAGATTACAAAATTGAGATCAAGAAGATTATGGCGACTGTCGGTCCGACGGTTACCCTATATGAAATTGTACCTGCAGCAGGTGTTCGAATTTCTAAGATTAAAAACTTGGAAGATGATATTGCCTTGAGTTTGGCGGCTTTGGGAATTAGAATTATTGCTCCAATCCCAGGAAAAGGAACAATTGGTATTGAGGTTCCGAACAGCAAACCAGAAATGGTGAGTATGCGTTCGTTGATTGCTTCTAAAAAGTTCCAAGAGTCTGATTTTGAATTGCCAATAGTTATGGGTAAAACCATTACGAATGAGACGTATACGTTTGATTTGACGAAAATGCCCCACCTTCTGGTAGCAGGAGCAACGGGTCAAGGTAAGTCGGTTGGATTGAACGCCATTTTGGTTTCGATCCTATACAAGAAGCACCCAGCACAAGTTAAGTTCGTTCTTGTCGATCCTAAGAAGGTCGAGCTTACACTTTATAATAAAATTGAGCGTCACTTCTTAGCGAAGCTACCAGGCGAAGCGGATGCTATTATTACAGACACGAGTAAGGTTGTGAATACAATGAACTCGCTTTGCATCGAAATGGATGAACGCTACGAACTTCTTAAGCAGGCTCAGGTTAGAACTATTAAGGAGTACAATGTTAAGTTCATTGCTCGGAAATTGAATCCAGAAAACGGGCATCGATACTTGCCATATATTGTTGTTCTAATTGATGAGTTCGCGGATTTAATTATGACCGCAGGAAAGGAAATAGAAACACCTATTGCACGTATTGCACAACTGGCAAGAGCAATTGGGATCCATTTAATTGTTGCTACACAACGTCCATCAGTAAACGTGATTACGGGTATGATTAAAGCCAACTTCCCTGCACGTATAGCCTTTAGAGTATTATCTAAAATAGATTCTAGAACAATATTGGATGGCTCTGGGGCAGATCAATTGATTGGACGTGGAGATATGCTCGTGAGTAATGGCCAGGAAACCGTTCGACTGCAATGTGGTTTTGTTGACACTCCTGAAGTTGAAGCAATCTGTTCTTTCATTGGAGATCAACGAGGGTATCCTGAAGCACTTATATTACCTGAATACGTTGGTGAAGCAGCGGAGAATGCTGGAGAAGTGGTAAACGATGATTTAGACGCTCTCTTCCCAGATGCTGCGCGAATCGTTGTAATGCACCAGCAAGGTTCAGCAAGTTTACTCCAACGTAAATTAAAGCTAGGTTACAACAGAGCTGGTCGAATTGTAGATCAGTTAGAGGGCGCTGGAATCATAGGACCTTTTAAAGGAAGTAAAGCGAGAGATGTGCTTTATGCTGATGAAAACACTTTGGAGGAGTACTTGAATAGCAAGGGGTTGGTATAGACGCTGATCTCTATTCATTTTTCAGGCCTAATTATTATTACTAGTCTTACTGGACTTAATGAGCTTTTAACCATGACTCACTTCGAAAGTTTAATCTCTTTTCTCTTGCAAATTTATAACTCAGTTCATATAATCTTGCCATTGCACTAATACGTATTTTATTCTCCTACCTTCTTTACGCTCTAAAAAGCCAAATTCAAAACAAAATAAATAAACGTCACCTTTTTTATTTTTCCAGTAATTTGTAAAGTACCTTGGATTAAATCCCTCGGCTATTAGTTCTTCTTTTCTTATGGTAGCCTTGCCCGCTTTATTATACAATTTCAATATTCGTCGATTTAATTTTAGCTGAACATCAATTTGGTTATACAAGCTAGCTTCTTGTTCTCTACTTTTCTGATAATGATATGAAGATTTGCAATTCGGTGTACAAAAAAGTTTGTCTATCCTTCCTTCCATTGGTTCCTCACAATATAGACACAGTTTTTTTTTCATTAAAAAATCGACTATTATACGTTAGTTATACGTCTAAAGCTACGGTTAAATTTGTTTAATAGAAAACCTACTTCTAGTTTTAGACATAGCATGGAGTATCAAAAGAAAAGTATAACACTAAAACACTTACTAATTGGAGGAAAAAAACAAATTGGAATGAAATTCTATCCTGATAAATTAATTCAAACAATTATAAAAGGATTACCATCAGTCAAATGGAGCAATTCATTTAGCATGGCTTATATTGAGAATACAAAGCAAAATTTAAACTTAATATTTAATTCTTTTCGTGGTATTGCTTGGGTTAATACAGGGACCTTCTTCAATAAACTAAGCAATTCCAAAGAGAATTCTTTAATTTCTGTTGACGCCTACCGTAAAAGAAAACTTCCTCTAGAATATCGCACTTGTCCTGAGGAATTTCTTGAGAAATTGGAATTGAAGCACTACGCCATGAATACTGCTCGCACATATATTTCAATGTTTGAAAGGTTTATTAATGCTCATAGTGAATTGGAATTGATTGAAATTGATGAAGGCACAATTCGCAACTACTTGCTATCCTTATTAAGGGAGGGAAAATCGGACTCATATACGAACCAAATGATCAATAGCATTAAATTTTACTATGAGGTTGTTATGGAAATGCCAAATCGATTCTATTCAATAGAACGTCCCCGAACGAAAGAAGCTCTTCCAAAAGTAATCAGTGTTGAAGAAGTCCAATTACTAATAACAAACACATCTAACATAAAACATAAGTGCATTATTAG
>JABSPC010000369.1 GCA_013215515.1 Crocinitomicaceae bacterium | reverse complement strand
TGATCGTGGCGTTATTGGTGAATTGGTTGGTTGTTTGAGTCGTTCAGTACGATCTCCTTCACTTTGTTGATACATCGGTACTTTTGAGCTTTAGCAACTTTATCGTTGCGAAGTCCAATTTTCTTTGCGATGTCAACCATATTCAACCCTAAGCCATAAAACATTTGAAGTAATTGTTGACACTGTTTACCAATTTGAGATATAGCGTCTTCGATACTTTTTAATTTCAATTCTTTTTGGAGCCATTCATCATTCTCTTCTTCAGTAAAATTGTCATGTAGTTCACTATGATGGTGTTTCCCTTCCTTTCGACTTTGGTTGTACCAAATAAATTTGCAAGTGTTCTTTACGTAATGAAAAGAATCAACTGTGAGTTCGAAGTGGGGGGCTTCCATTTTTCGAGTAAAAATGAGCAACGCTTCCTGAAATATATCTTCGGCATCTGTAGAGTTGCAACCTTTAGACTTTAGAAAACGCTTTACGTCTGGCCACTTTTTGTAAAGAGTCCTCAGTTCTTTGTTTACGTATAATGACTGTTTTTCTGTCTTTATCATTCACTTGTTTTTCTATAGATGTCGAATCATTGGAAAGGTAAGCAAGAAAAATTGAAAAAAATGTCAATGAATATTTCGTTCATCTCAAATTGATCTATATTTATTGAATAGTAAAACAAGAAGATGAAATATACAGTTGTTGACGTTAGAACGAAAGAAGAATTTGCAGGAGGAAATGTTGCAGGATCAATCAATATTCCTTTACAGGAGATTGCACAAAGAGAAGCTGAAATAATGGCTTTAGAAACTCCAATATTATTTTGTTGTGCGAGTGGAGGAAGAAGTGGTCAAGCAACTGCGTTTTTTCAGGGGAAGGATTTAGAATGTGAGAATGGCGGTGGCTGGATGGAAGCAAATGCTAAAGTCAATTCTTAATTTTAACATTCTAATTGTAAGGTAATTGAATTGATTGCGTTAAATTAACTGTTATGAGAATCGCATCCCTTGTATTTTTAGTATTGATTGGCTTTACTTCTTTGTCTCAAAATGAAGATGTAATTAACCATTTGACAGCTACAGAATTCAATGGGAAGGTGCTTTTAACCTTTGCAATCAAACAAGGGAACACGTGTAATGGTGTTGTCATTTATCACTCAGTAGATTTCACTTCGATTGGCAGTATAGAAGGAATTTGTGGCAGTTCACAAGAGCAAATCGAATACAATTTCACGCACCTTGATCCTGAAAAAAATGAAATTAACTATTATAGACTAAGTCTAGGCGGTATAGGATTCTCTTGGATCGTAAGCGCTGAGGTGATTGATCTTGGTGCCAATAATGCATTGCTTCGACCGAATCCAATTTCACAGGGATCAGAGTTGTTTTTTGACAACGAAACGAATGCCACTGTAATATTGAATATTTATTCCAGCGCAGGAATTCTGGTTAAGTCAGAATGGACAACTTCAGAATTATTCATTTTAAATGCATTTGAGTTTGAATCGGGAATGTATTTCTATTCGCTTCAGCCGGAAGGAATTCAGCCAGAAGTTAAAGGGAGGTTTGTCGTTCCTTAATTATTAGGTCGAGCAAAAGCTTTTCCTGTAAATCTAAAATCTTCGACTTTCATAGTGCTTCCGCGGATATAGTATCCTACAGGAATAAACAATAGTATAATTTCAACCTTATCTTCTTCGAGAGAATTCTCTCGATCTTTAACCCTAATTATCACTTGATCTCCTTTGAATCCTGGATAACTTATCGTGTTGTTCAATTGGAAAAGATACCAACCCTTTGTTTCACTCAAAGTTATTTCGTCTGTGCAAATACCACTGACAGGGAATTTATCGGAAACATACCGATTCGATTTCGAAACGAAGATCTTTAGGTTCAAGCCTACATGAGCTTCTTCATCGCTATCTTGAGAATCAAATTTGCGCGGAGCATTGAGCCTGAAAAAGCTTCCAACACCAGTAGGCATAACCAATTTGTATTTCTTCCATCTTCCAGGTATGATTTTGACACTGGCTAAAATAGCAGTCATGTAGGAGAGAAAGATCACAATCATCCATCCTTTAGAACCAATACGATGATTGGCAGCATCGGTGCCGTAGTAATAGCCAATAATGACATATTCAAACATCATTACGCCAATAATTCCAACCGTGATAAGGTTCAATTGAACGTCGCTATTAAAAATCGATTTTGTGTAAAACGGTGAATTGTTAATTGCGTTGTTATGCAGTACAAACCAAAGGTGCAAAGTTATAATGAAGAAAATTGTAGTCAAGAAGAACCACTCAGAAACAGCAGAGCTGATCAGCCAGAAGTCATAGAACCCATGTGATAAAGCAGCCAATACGAAGCCAATTATTGGCCACGCAATTTTCATCGCTTTGTTCTTTGTTTTATACCGAGCAATAATGAAAGAATAGGCAACAATAGAAGCGTCGAACATATGTCCAACAGTCGACATAATTGAGCGTACCATAATGTTTCCAGGACGCTCTAAATAAGTTAAGTTCTCTGCGAAGGCAAATCCCAAAGCAGAAATTGATGCGTAGAGCAAGTAGTCGTAAGGTTCTTTTGCCTTTTTAGCTAAGAAAATAAACGCAACCCAAGGAATTAACTTAACCAATTCTTCGCTTCCTCCTATTACTATTGTGCAGTACCAGAAGTCATTCCAAGCTTCTCCATTAATCCTGAAATCAAATATAAACTGGGCAGAATCATACCCGTAGTAACATAAATTCGTGAAAAGAACTCCAAGAATAAATACGATAATAATATCCCGCCATTTCTCTTTGTTGTATACATCCATGCTTCGCATGAATACGAGCCAAACAATTGATATTAGGAGTGCGGCGAGAAACGCAATTGGATCAACATCCGTGAACGCGTTTCGCATTATAGCCTTAATATAACTGTAATGGTGACCGTGCCAGAAGAAATTATAGCGCTGTACAGAATAGGGGAGGTGAGAGGCGAACTTATCGTCCAATGAATATTTATCAAAATCTTTTGGGAAACGAGCCCTACATAATTCTATCAATTCATAATAAACCCTGTCAAAATTGGGATTGATTTCAATTTCTTTTAAGAAGAATGCCTTGGCCTCCTTGAATCTTCCGGTGTGGCGTGCTTCAGCTCCAAGAAAGAAATTATCATAGGCTAAATCAGCTGTGGTAGAGGATAACGGAATATCAGTCCATTCGTCATTGTTGTAATAATACTCGGCCCTTAAATAAGAATGTGCGCGCTTGTCAACATTTTTGTTTGCTGAATAAGTCGTTTCCAAAAGATCGGTTGACTCATACTCTTCACTTCCATAGGTGTCGGAAACCATAAGAAAGTCGATATATTCAATTCTCAACCGAACACTATCAGGATGCTTTGCCATAACCTTCAAGTAAAACCTTTCGATAGTCTCAAAGCCGTGGTCATCACGATCTTCTAGAAGGAATTCCAAGTATGATTCATTATTATTTTTCGTCCCTTTTTGATCCGAAAAATTGATGTACAATGCAGGCAATACTGTAATGCCGAGTAGAATAAAGCCCATTCGGTACCGAAATAAAAAAGATTTCCCTTTACTCCCAGGGGCTTTTGAAACTCTTGTAGCAAGAAATACGATAAATATTAAAAGAAGTAAGGCTGTGAGCATATCTATTTAT
>JABSPC010000368.1 GCA_013215515.1 Crocinitomicaceae bacterium | reverse complement strand
GAATTACCATATGCTGCTAGTGCTTGGACTGTGATGAGTGCAAAACTTGACGCAAAAGACACTCCTCGTTCAAATACTAGATGGTACGTTGCTGCAAGCATTTTAGCTGTAGCTTTAACTGCTTCTTTTATAGCATTAAACGATTCAACTGAAGAACAAAAGCCTTCGACTCAGCCATCAGAAGTTGCTCAAAACAAAACTCCTGAGACTGATAATAACAAAGGAAATAACTCTTCAACATCTCCTACTAAAGATGTAAACTATAATGAAGCAACTCCTTCTAATATAGAAACGCCTACAAATGGAGGTCAACCGATAGTTGTTAACGAACCTACAAAGCCAATTAACAACCCAGCAGTTAGTGGCGAAGGTAATCCACTAGCAGTCCCCCCAACTAATGGACCAAATGAACCGAATCCAGGAGCAAATAATACGACTCCTGTAATAGCACCGTTCATTTTACCAGTTGTAAACAACGTGTGTCAAGGGACTTCGATCAAAATCACCAATGCGAACGAGTATCCAATGTCAATTGTTTATCCAAATGGATCGATTTGGTCTGCAAGAGGAGAATCGGAAACGACTTTAACAACTGCAATTTCTGGAACATACATAATTGGTTATATGAAGGATGGCCAACTGCAAGAAGAAGGTTCATTTAATGTGGACATCGCTCCAACGAGTGACTTTGACTTTGTAAACTTACATGATATTTTATTAGACGGACTTCCAACTACCGAAGTTAGTACTAGCTCTCCTGGAATTAAGCATGAATGGAAATATGGTAACCAAACTTCTTCAGGTTCTCAAGCTGCAGCACATTTCTTCAAAAAAGGAAATTACGATATTGAGTTAACTGTAACTGGAAGTAACGGATGTAAATCAAGCATAACGAAAGTCGTTAATATTAAAGACAACTATAACTTACTTGCGGTGAATGCATTTGATCCTAGAAGTTTAGATGCTAGAAATAATACGTTCATTCCAAGAGCATTGGTTGAAAGAAATGATGTCAATTTCTCAATGATAATTGTAAATCACACTGATGGACATATCATGTACGAAACTTCTGATGCAAGTCAAGGGTGGGATGGTATTGATAGAGCAACTGGCGAACAACTAGGATATCAAAAAACATTTATTTGGAAAGTATCAATTGAAAATCCAGAATTGGGTGAGAGCTCAGTATATGGCAGTTCAGCGATTATTCTTCCAAGACAGAATTAAAAGCAATACTACTTCTACCCTACAACTATTACTAGCTTCTGCCCAAAATCCGTATCGGTTCTCCGAAACGGATTTTTTTTATTCCCAAATAATTGAAGGATGCTCTGAGCTAAGATGCAATCGTAGTTCTTTCGCCTTTTGAATTCTTTCTTGATCTGCCTTTGTTTCAGAATGCAGACTTCGATGATTCATCAAACTTTTAACCTTCCCAACTTCTTCGATCAAAGAAAGTGTTTCAGAGTCAAAGAGAAAGTCTTTTAATCTCTCCCAGATATATTCTACCGCTACATCACTTGGATGAACTAAATCTTTGGTGTAATAGCGGTAATCACGTAATTCGTCAATCAGTATCTCATACGAAGGAAAATAACATCCTCCTATACCGTCGAGAGCACCAGCGAGACCAATGAGTCTAGCCTTACTCCTATTGTTCCAAATCAATCCATCCTTTTTATGTCGAACGGGACTCACATTAAATACAATTTCGATCTTAGGATTTAACTTCTTCAGTTCGCCAATAAGACTCAACCATGACTCGAACATTTCATCCGTTCCAAACATTTGTCCTAAAAATGAACTCGCTGGTTCTTTATGGCAATTCCCAACAACGCGATTCAACTTTATTTCTTCATAACGTCTATATCCCCAAGCTGTTCCAAACGTAACCACAAGTAATTTAGCCTTAGAAAGTTGATTTTTCAAATTAATTCTTTCCTCAATGACTTTCGAAATCAATTCCTCTTCACTGTATCCAAAGACTTTACTTCCGCAGTCCCACGCTAGAAAAACATCCTCTCTCTTTAAGACAATTACCTCCTTAGAATCAGATAAAGAAGAGCCAATTGTATTTGAAATTGCAAGGGGGTGAAAAAGAGTACCAAACGGATTGCTTAAAACATCAAAACCAGCATATTGAAAGTGAGAAGTCATACTATCTGAGAAACAACTTCCCAGTAAAACGACACCATCACCGTGTTTTACATTAAAATCGGCTGGATTAATATTGAAGTTTAATTTGAATTCCATGAAAGTGAAAATAGTACTTTTTACGACATCAGTGCCTTCGCATTCGCTAAAGCAGCCTCATTGATCTCATCACCACTCATTAAACGGGCCGTCTCTTCTATTCGAGCATCCATGTCCAATTCAATAACAGATGATTGTGTTCTACCATTGATAATTGCTTTGGATACAGAAAGGTGTTGTTCTCCTTTAGCCGCGACTTGAGGCAAGTGTGTTATCGCAATGACTTGCATTCCGGCACCCATTGATTTTAAGGTCTGACCTATTTTTTGAGCCACATCTCCAGAAACACCGGTGTCGATTTCATCAAACAAAATCGTTTGCAATTGAATTTTCCGCGACATCAAACTCTGAAGGGCTAACATTACTCTCGATAGCTCTCCTCCACTCGCAGCCAGATGAATAGGCACAGGTGGCAAACCCAAATTCGGGCTGAAATAAATTTCCAAATTCGAAATTCCAAACTGTGTAAGTTTAATCTCTTTTGTCAATCTAAATTCAAGAACCGTATTTTCTAATTTGAGATCATTCAATGATTCTGTAATTCTAGACTCGATCTCCGGAATCGATTTATTTCGTGTATTGTGAAGAACTTCGCCAAGCTTCATCAACCGGACTTCTTCTTGTTCAATTTCCTTCGTTAATTGAGCGATGTCGTTCTCCAATTGGGCAAGATCATCTGAAGATCCGTTAAGATCTTGCATTAAATGCAATAACTCCTCTTGATTTTTAACTCTATGTTTGAACGTCGCTTTATTGAATGAATCAAGCTTGGAAGTTAATTCTACAAGTTGCTTTGGATCAATACTAATAGATCCTGATTGCTCCTCAGCTTCGTTTGAAATATCCTTTAATTCAATTAATACGCTCGCCACACGTTTTTGTAAATCGCTCAATACGGGATCGATACCGGCATTCTTTTCTAATGTCGAATTTACTTGAACTAGCTTCTGTAACACACCTCCATCTAATTCTAAGAGATTAACAAGGGCACCGAAAGAAGCTAACAATTCATCAGCATTTTCGAATTTACTTAACTCTTGTTTCATTGATTCATAATCT
>JABSPC010000367.1 GCA_013215515.1 Crocinitomicaceae bacterium | reverse complement strand
TTAATAGATGGCGTATTTCGAAGCATGTTATAATATGCCTGACAATGAACCCCATCGCATAATTGAAACCCATCCTTTTTATGTCGATGTTCATTTTTCAAAGCATATGTTCTACTCATTAAAGCCTGAACCTTGTAGTATTCAATATGTCGACCGCCACCTCCTTCAGACTCAATAACACCCGACAAATAATTATCCATATCAACCAAGTTAATGACTCTCAATCGTGAAGTTCTGCTTGATACTTCTAAGTTATCTCGATAATAATGTTGTTTCGATGTAGGCGTCAGTGATTTCACTTTCAATGCTGAATTAGCGTTATCTTGAACAACAAGAATTTTATCGAAAGTTTGATAAGTTCCATTGAAGCTTACTTTCACCTTGTCACCAGAAATATCGACAATCATGGAAGAAAGCTTACCCAAATCAGTTGAATCGCCAATTACAGAATAATTTCCTTGATGAAGGTTTATAGAAATACGCTCAACCTTGAGCGAATTGAGCAGTCCTATGCTAAGCTCTTGCCCAAAAGACAATTGGCTGACAACAACAAACAAGAAGAAGGTAAGAAACTTCATGTATCAAAATTACAATTCGTAAGTACCTCGATTTAAGGCCTAGTGAATAGTTTTCAACAAGGATTGTGCAACTTTTTTACTTGCGCCACCTCCTCCGAGAATATTTTCCAATTCGTCGTACTTATTTAGCAGCGTAGTTCTGTAGTTTTCGTTCGAAATTAATTGATCTAATTCAGCTTTAATGTTCTCTGCAGTACATTCAGCTTGAATCAATTCTTTAACTACCTCTTCATCCATTATTAGGTTGACCAAGGAGATGTATTTGACTTTAATAAGTTGCTTTGCGATCAAGTAAGAAATCTGCGAACCTTTGTAACAAACAACTTCAGGAACTTTAAATAAAGCTGTTTCTAAAGTCGCCGTACCAGATGTTACAACCGCCGCCGTTGAGTTGGACATCAACTCATACGTTTCTCCAAAAACAATCTTGACTGAAGTGTCGATACTTGCATAAAATTCAGCAGTCAACGAAGGGGCTCCAGCAATCACAATTTGAAATTCTGGGTATGACTTAATCGCCTCGATCATTATCGGCATTTTCTTAGAAACTTCCTGTTTTCTACTTCCAGGAAGCACAGCAATTATAGGACGTTGATCCAAATTATTTCGATCTAGAAATGCTTGTTTTGAATTGGAAAAATCATACTTTTCAATCTCATCTAATAGCGGGTGACCAACGTATTCAACATCGTAATCAAACTTCTTATAAAAGTCTTTTTCGAAAGGAAGAATAACATACATCTGATCGACGATCTTCTTTATTTTATGCACTCGATTCTGTTTCCATGCCCAAATTTGAGGCGAAACATAGTAATAAACTTTTATGTCTTGGGCTTTTGCCCATTCAGCGATTCTTAAATTAAATCCGGGATAATCAACCAACACCAAAGCATCGGGTTTAAATTTCGAGATATCATCTTTACAAAAGGAAATATTTTTGAAGATCGTTCTAATGTTCATTAGCACTTCAACGAATCCCATGAATGCAAGATCTTTGATGTGTTTTGCCATCCCCTCTTGTACATCATTCATTTTATCTCCACCCCAATATCGAAAATCAATATTCGGATCTTCTTCCAACAATGCTTTCATTAAATTACTAGCGTGCAAGTCTCCAGATGCTTCTCCTGCAATCACGTATAATTTTGTTGCGTTCGACATTAAAAGAACTTAACGTAGACAATGTATGGAGCAAAAAGGAAAGTCGCTATAATTATCCCGCGGCCAATATTAAAAAACTCCCTATTTAGTGTCATATAGAACCAAATCAAATTGGAAAGAAGAGCCACAGTAATTACTTTAACCTGCATAGCGTCAAATCCTTTAAAATCACTCCACAAGCGTCCAAACGAAAAGTTTTGAATCCATGAAAATATAAAGATCACGATTGGAATAAAAACAAGAGGTGAAACCACTCCAATTAGAACGCCCAGCCCATGTTGTTTTGTCAATTTCATCTTCTTCATAAATTCCAGTTTTCTAATTCTTTAATTGCCTTATGTTGTGTCATATCAAACTGCGTTGGAACCACTGTCGTGTATCCTTTTGTAATCCAATACAAATCTGAATCATCTGAATGATCAATGTCCAAAAAGTCACCCGTCAACCAATAGTAGGTTCTGTTAAATTGATCCGTTCGTGTCTCAAAACGATCCTCCCAATATGCATGTGCTTGTCTACATACCTTTACCCCTTTCAATTCTTCCTTGGGTATATTTGGAACATTTACATTCAAACAAACGCCTTCAGGAATTCCATTTTTCAAAGATGATTCTACT
>JABSPC010000366.1 GCA_013215515.1 Crocinitomicaceae bacterium | reverse complement strand
GGTTTAACAGGGGTTTTTGGAATAGAGTATACCTTCAAAGTGGTTCCAATGAATTTTGCTTTAGATGCTGGCCCTACAATTCGACTCGTTCCAGATATGGAAGTTGGAATAAAGGTCGGTTTTGCCACTCGATATGCAATTGGCGGTAAAGCCAAAAGAAACAAGCGTTAAATATCGGTTCTATTACAAAGGTGATTCCATTCGTTTAGAAACAAAGAAATGAATGGTGGTTAATAGTAAATTTAGGATTACCCAAGGTATAGTGAGTAATAATGTATAGATCGATAATATTTCAAATTAGAACCCGTACGTATAGAATCGAGTAGTTCCAGTAATTAAGGGAATATTCCCAAAACTGAAATATTTGATCCATTTCGATTTAACGCGTTTACTGAGCACTAAATAAAGTCCTAGTATTGAGATTGCAGCGATTGTATAATGAGCGAATATGAATAAAGTTAGTTCGGCGCTCATGATTGGTTTTTTTTTAAATTCAATTACAAATATGGAGTTAAGCGTAAATTGAAGCAATGAAAATTTTTGTAAAAACTTACGATATTACACACTGCTAGATCAGCCTAAACATCTCATTTCTATTAAATCATAAAGTGCAATACCTAATTCTATTTATTTAACTTTGATATATAAGGGAAAAACTATGTTGTCTCCAGGAGCGAAAGGATGGATTAATAAATATTTTGATTTAGTCGATAACGGCGAGGTCAAATTGCATATTGACCGCCCAGAAGGTTTGAGAAAACTTCACTTCATGCATTTGACCTTGGGTCATTCCGGAATTGTTTTCGGCTATCCAATGGATTTGATTTTTGGAAATGAACTCGATGATTCCAAATGGACGAACGAGGAGAAATTCAAATTGCTTTTGTTTGAAGCACACCTTTTTGTGTATTTACAAATTCATAAAGACGAAGAATTTAACCGTGAGGGGTTTATTGAAGCACTTGTCGGATTCTACGAATCTCATAACTCTTCTGCAATAAGGAAGATCTTCAAAGTTTTCAAAAAGGAGTCTCCAGATGCCATGCTGGAAAGCGTTTTGATTAAGCGAATAGATATCAAACTGAACCTCCTCGACAACAAATGGTGGGTCAACTCTTTGAGTAATGCTTTCGCCTATTTAGATGTCATTTTGTTCGATGATTTCGTTCACAAAAGTAAAGAGGAGGCCCTAAAAAATTACGATGTTTATGCGGAGAATGCACTCGTGGCAATTACGCTTTCGGCGTATTCGGATGGATTAATCGAAGACAAAGAAAAGGATTTATTCAACCTCTTTTTAGCGAGTGCCCATCTTGAAGATGAAGACCGTGAAAAGGCAAAAGAGCGATTTCGCAACGGAGCCGAATTGGATGATTTCTCCTATTTCGTTAAAGGACATTGGCTCCTCAAACGATTCTTGTTGGACCTTGCCGTTCTGACTATTTTTTCAACGCAAGAAACGCTTGAAGAAGAAATTGAGTTCTTGGAAATGTTGTGTGCCCATCTCGAAATTGAAGAAAGTGAGCTGGAAGAATCGCTTAGAATCGTTGAGAACTTCATGCTTAAAAGCAAGGACAATGTTACTTTCTTGAGTGAGGCCTCAAAGTATGACAGAGTATACGCCAGTCTCACCAAACGTTGGACAAAAGTAATATCTAGAAATAAAGACAATCTTGCCAAAGAAATGCGCGAAAGTAAAGAGCTGGTGAAGTTGATTAAGAAATCAAGAAATGAAGACCTTTCCAAAGAGGAAAAAGCGGCAGTGAAAACGCAATTTAAGGACTTGGCAAAATCAATTCCGGCCCTCGCGATTTTCATGCTTCCTGGTGGAGCCATTCTACTCCCATTGATCTTGAAGATCATTCCCGACATGATTCCAAGTGCATTTAAAGAGAACGAAATAGACGATTAGTCAATAATTGACACTGGATAAAGGGTCGAATTTATTATTTCGATCGTTTAGCGTAAATTAGAAGCATGAAACTAACTCTCCTTCTTATTTCGCTATTTGCATTCCAATTTCTGAATGCACAAGACACACTTATTGTTTATTTCAAAGACAAAGGCAACACTGAATATGTTCAGTTGTCCGAACGCGCGATTCAAAGGCGTAAAAAGAACCATGTTAAACTAGATCACAGAGACAAGAAAGTCGATCAGACGTATATTGATTTTTTGAAATCGGAAGGAACAGTGATGAACGTTTCGAGATGGTTGAACGCCGTTACGTTGATTTCGAATAGTTCAGAAGTAGCGTTGAAGGATAAATACGATTTCATAGAGGACACTCGAATTAGTAAATCAATTACACATGTTAAGGGATTGATTAAATTAGGGGAAATCGATGAAGTTAAAGCGAATTATGGTCCAGCTCAGGATCAAATTCAACAAATTGGATTGCACTGCCTACATGATATGGGATACAATGGAAGTGGAATCTTCATCGCTGTAATTGACGCAGGATTTAGAGGAATGGATACGATTTCGTACTTCGATTCGACC
>JABSPC010000365.1 GCA_013215515.1 Crocinitomicaceae bacterium | reverse complement strand
TTAGGTAACGTGCATTCACTTTGATGCATTGTCGCGCCTTCCTTTTGTCCAATTTTGATATAATCATTGATAACGGAAAGTTGCTCTTTTGAATTTATAGCACCAACATCCGTGTTTTTATCCAAAGGGTCACCAACAACAAGAGATTTCATCCTATGCTTGAGCTTCTCTATTACTTGATCAGCAACGGACTCTTGGACAAATAGTCTTGATCCTGCGCAACACACATGACCTTGATTAAAGAAAATACCGTTCACAATCCCTTCCACCGCTTGATCAAGTGGCGCATCATCAAAGATGATATTCGCAGATTTCCCACCCAGTTCGAGTGTTGCTCTTTTATCCGTTCCAGATATTGACTTTTGTATCAATTTACCAACTGCAGTAGAACCTGTAAAGGCAATTTTATCAATATCCTTGTGATTTACTATCGCTGCTCCAGTATCTCCGTGTCCAGTAACTATATTTACCACACCATCAGGCAAACCCGCGTCTTGAATCAACTCAGCCAATTTCAATGCGGTTAAAGGCGTAGTCTCCGCAGGCTTAAGAACTACAGTATTTCCTGCAGCTAAAGCCGGTGCTATCTTCCAAGCTGCCATTAATAATGGAAAATTCCATGGGATAATTTGTCCTGCGACACCCAAAGATTCAACTTTTCTATTTGGAAAAGCATACTCCAGTTTATCCGCCCATCCGGCATAATAAAAGAAGTGATTGCATGCCAAAGGCACATCAACGTCTCTGGATTCGCGAATAACCTTTCCAGCATCTAGAGATTCAATAACAGCGAACTCTCTAGCTCGCTCTTGCATTAATCTAGCAATGCGATAAATATATTTTGCACGTTCAGATGCGGAAATCTTTGACCAAACCGTGTCATACGCTTTTCGAGCAGCTTTAACAGCATTATCAATATCCTTTTCATCGGCGTGAGCAACTTGAGCCAGTTTCTTCTTATTCGCTGGATTAATGGTATCAAAGTACTTACCCGAATTAGGTTTTACCCATTTCCCACCAATAAATAAATCGTATCGATCCTTTAAATTAATATGACCAGTACTTTCAGGCGCTGGAGCATAATCCCATTGAACGGCCTTTTTCTTTTTCGGTTCTTTCATAATTAATCGATTGAAAAATAATCTGCTGATTGATACGCACCCGTTTCCGCTTTCATTATTTGCATTAAAACATCATTTGCTAAACTACTCGCTCCAAATCTAAACCATTCATTGGTTAACCATTCTCCGCCTAAGACCTCTTTAACCATAACTAGGTTATGCAAAGCCAATTTAGAATTAGAAATTCCACCTGCGGGCTTCATCCCAACTTGTATTCCCGTTTTAAGTTTAAAATCGCGGATTGCTTCTAACATTGTATAGGTCACTTGCATCGTTGCAGCAGGCTGAATCTTACCAGTGGATGTTTTAATGAAGTCGGCACCAGCATACATGGCTATATCACTAGCTCTCCTAACATTATCCAAGGTAACCAATTCACCTGTTTCCAGAATAACCTTCAATCTAGCTTTACCACATAACTCTTTAATTGTGGCGATTTCATCGTAAACAAAATTATACTCACCAGAGAGGTACTTTCCTCTTGAGATAACCATATCAATCTCATCCGCTCCAGAGTCTACAGCGAATTTAGTATCTGCTATTTTAACTTCTAAAGACGTTTGTCCACTCGGAAATGCAGTAGACACGGAAGCCACGTTAATTCCAGTTCCCTCAACTTCTTTTTTAGCTATTGCGACCATAGATGGATAAACACATACCGCTGCAACTGTTGGGAGGCCTGGATGAACATCGTGCAAATGAGCTGCTTTGTAACACATTTGTTTCACCTTACCAGGTGTATCTTTCCCTTCCAATGTAGTAAGATCGATCATGCTCAAGGCCATCTTCAAGCCCTGCATTTTCATTTCATTTTTAATACTTCGTTTTTGAAATCGAGAAACTCTTTCTTCTACCCCTACTTTGTCTATTCGAGGGGATTGAGTAAAATCGGGAGGTGCAATATTCAATACACCATTCGCTTTAGTCATTTGGAGGTTGTTTAGTTATTATACAAATATAATGAAAGATGTTAAGGCATAAAAAAAGCCCCTTCCGTATCGGTCGAACCGATATGAAAGGGGCACATTTTCTATATTCGTTTGATTATAGTTGCCCGTCTGAGTGGTAATACCCGTTTTTGAAGACTCTAACTTTTAGGAGAATTCCGTCAGAATCATAGTCATAAACTTTACCATTCCAAAGTGATCCATTTCTGAACACTCCATCTTGCCAGATTTCATCGTTCGGATTGTACACTTTATTATATCCATTTTGTTTAAATGGTTGTCCTTTAGTTCTTGCTGGTCCAACGGATGGAGCAGGCTCCTTCGTCAAACCAGGATCAACAACTTCAATACCTGGACTAACCATTTCAGTTTGAACTTTATTAACGACCTTCCCATCCACACCGAAAGTCAATACCTCTTTAACGTCTCCGTTAGGCCAGTATCTCGTTGCAGTACCAGTTGGAACTCCGCCTACAGAATTGTAAACAAATTCCTCTTTACCATTTGGATGGTAATATTTTTGTACGCCTTCTTCTTGTCCGTCAGCGTTGTAATTCAATTTTTGTTCAAGCACACCAGTTTCATAGTAACGCTCCAAGTCCCCTCCATATTTGTTATGGCTAAACGAACCTTTTTCTCTTAAAGTTCCATCTGAATAGCTCTTTTCATAAGCTCCGCTCGGGCGGTTATTATGGTATTCACCTTTTAACTTAGGGGTAACACCGTCATTGAAATACTTAATCCAAGTACCTTCTTTCCGGTCGTCCTTGTAGGGTCCTTCTTCAATTTTACCTTCAGCAGGAAATCCAGCGTCTGGTCGATCTTTTCCAAAGTAAATCCATTTACCTTGTTTTCTCCCATTAGGACCTTTTTTATTCACATCTCCCCCTTGATCATCACCAGCCAGTAAAGGCATTGTGAAAATCCCAATAAAGATAAACAATAGTGTCGCTCTTTTAGTCATCTCGCAGTAATTTTTATTTATTTGGGAGTATTAACAGTTCATCACGAATATACAAATAGAGTGCCCTTCTTCAAAATAATCCTCCATCTATTCGGCCAACTGCCTTTTTTCATCGGCAAAATTTAACATTATTAACAAATACAACACACTGAAAAGCAATCATCACCCTTCTGAAAGCAAGGAAGTATCAACGTTTCCAAGCATTTGATCTACCATTCCTGCCAGATCAAACCTTTCCTGCCAACCCCAGTCGGATTTCGCCTCAGAATCATCAATTGATCCTGGCCAGGAGTCCGCTATTTTCTGTCTAAAGTCCGGTGAATAAGTAATTTTAAAGTCAGGTTTATACTTGTTGATTTCTGCTGCAATTTCAGCAGGCGTAAAGCTTATTCCAGCAAGGTTATAAGAAGATCTAATTTTGATTTTATCAGCATCAGACTCCATTAACTCTATTGTTGCTCGTATTGCGTCCTCCATATACATCATAGGCAATGGAGTGTCTTCGCTTAAAAAACACGAATAGCTATTTCCCAATTGGGCTTGATAGAATATATCAACTGCATAGTCTGTTGTTCCACCTCCCGGTAGACTTGTATATGATATTAGTCCTGGATATCGAATACTTCTAACATCTACATCAAAATTATCGTGGTAGTACTCGCACCATCTTTCACCTGCCTGTTTTGATATTCCATAAACAGTTGAAGGTTCCATAATGGTTCTTTGTGGTGTATTCATTTTGGGAGTTGTTGGTCCAAACACAGCTATTGAACTTGGCCAAAAAATCTTTTTTAAGTGTTTCTCCTTGGCCAAATCAAGAATCGTAAAAAGTCCTTCCATATTTAACTTCCATGCGAAATCTGGATTTTTTTCAGCAGTAGCACTTAATAAGGCCGCTAATAAATAAACTTCATCAATACCTTCTGATATAATATAAGACCGCACTCCCTCACGATCCAATACATCCATCTTAACATATGGACCCTTTTTTAGTGGTTCTGGACATTCATCTTTTAAATCAGATGCAACAACGTTTTGATTCCCTTTCAATTTACGAAGGGATAAAACCAATTCGGTCCCAATTTGACCTCCTGCGCCGATAACTAAAATCTTACTATTCATAATTCATGTTGTTGAGCAAATAGAATTAATATTTGACAAATATCCTAGATTCAAATCAAAAAAAGGGAATTAAATTCAATTAATGACAATTGTCATTTTTTGTAGCCTTCATAAGCCGTAATTTCGTCGGATTAGCTAACTTTAGCCATATGTGGATTGAATTACAATTGTATTTAAACTTCCTGATAAAGCGTAATCCCGAGTGATAATGCGGTAATTATTGTACGAAGAACTATTTAAAAATAATTCATTTAAAAAGAAGAACATGCCATTTTATCATAAGTTGGGGAGTTTCCCAGAAAAGAGACATACTGTTTTCCGAAAGGAGAATGGAGAACTTCACCATGAGCAGTTGTTTGGAACCATTGGATTTGATGGAATGTCTTGCTTAATGTACCATTTGGAACCACCCACAATTGTGAAAAATTTTGTAGAATCAGTGGATTTGAATCCTGAAATTGCGTTTGACAAACAACTTCAAATGCGAAGTTTTATAGGGCACAAGGTT
>JABSPC010000364.1 GCA_013215515.1 Crocinitomicaceae bacterium | reverse complement strand
TAAATTTTATAAAACAAAAAAGCATATACTTGAGTAATTGCTTTTCTAACAACTACTCAAGTATGTGCTCTGCACAAAGTTTAATACAGCATTTCCAATTTCTTCTTGAGTGTTGAAATACTGCGTGGTACTATCCGAATAACGCGATTAATAATTGAATATTATACCTGACAATTATTTCCCCATCTTAAAACTAGACCCGGGAACCGTTTTCGTTTCATCAAATTCGAACTTCTTGGAAAAGATGAAAACCCCACCTTTAATTCTTCCTTTTAGACGCACTTTAATTTCTTTTTTAGTAGCAAATTTCAGTGCTTTGAATAAAGCGCCATCTTCCAAAGTAGCTGTAAAAGTAGCTTGGATATCGTTCTCTTTTTTGCGCTTGAGTTTTATCTTTTTATCAAGATGAACCTTGCCCATATATTCACCTTCAACGTAAAGGTCCAACTCAGATGGCTTCACTTTTATTCCATACCAGTTCGGGTTGTAAATCTTAGCGGTAGCAGTAAATTCAATCGTTTTTCCATTTATTTTTGACACCTTGATTTCTTCCTTTCCACGCAATTCGGGATTGTCGAATGTGAAGATTTTACAAGAGGCAAAAAGAAGAGCTAAAGCGAATATATAGGAGAAATTACGCATATAATTTATTTAAGGAGTGTACTAAAATAACTGTAGAAGTACGGAATTGTTTCAATTCCCTTGTAATAATTAAACAATCCGAAGTGTTCATTTGGTGAATGAATCGCATCACTGTCTAGTCCAAACCCCATTAAAATTGACTTCAAACCAAGTTCTTTTTCGAACATTGCAACGATTGGAATAGATCCTCCACCTCTAACTGGAATTGGTTTCGTTCCGAATGTTTTTTCGTAAGCCATACTTGCGGCTTTATAACTAAGAGAATCAATTGGGGTAACTGCAGGCTCACCGCCATGATGAGGTGTTACTTTTACCGTTGTTCCTGTTGGCGCGATTGATTTAAAATGATTCAAAAATAAATTAGTAATCTCTTCAGGATCTTGATCCGGAACCAAACGCATTGAAATTTTAGCATAAGCTTTAGATGCAATGACTGTTTTAGCACCTTCGCCAATATATCCTCCCCAAATACCATTCACATCTAATGTTGGACGAATTGAACCTCTCTCTGGAGTGCTGTATCCAGCTTCTCCCATAACATCTTCAATATTAAGAGCTGTACAATACGCTTCTTTACTGAAAGGTGCCTTAGCCATTTCCGCTCTTTCTTCGTCTGAAAGATCCACTACTTTATCGTAAAATCCAGGAATAGTAATGTGGTTGTTTTCATCATGAAGTGAAGCCACCATTTTTGCCAAAGCATTAATTGGGTTGGCAACGCATCCACCATATAATCCGGAGTGTAAGTCTCTATTTGGTCCAGTCACTTCAACCTCAACATAGCTCAATCCTCTTAAACCTGTCGTAATCGACGGAACATCATTGGCCAACATTCCCGTATCGGAAACGAGAATTACATCCGCTTTTAATTTTTCGTGATTGTTTTTAACAAAGATTCCAAGGTTCATACTTCCAACCTCTTCTTCGCCTTCAATCATAAATTTCACATTACACGGTAATTCGTCAGCTTTCATCATTGATTCAAAGGCCTTCACATGCATGAACATTTGACCTTTATCGTCACATGCTCCACGAGCGAAAATTGCTCCATCAGGATGAATATCTGTTGTTTTAACTACTGGCTCGAAAGCAGGACTATCCCATAAACCTATTGGATCTGCGGGTTGAACATCATAATGACCGTAAACTAAAATCGTTGGCAAACTTGCGTCAATGATTTTATCGGCATACACAATTGGATACCCATCCGTTTGACAAATTTCAACATTATCAGCTCCAGCTTCTGTTAGTCGTTTTGCCACTTCATCCGCTGTTTTATTCACGTCACTTGCAAATGACGGATCGGCCGATACCGAAGGAATTCTAAGTAAATCCAATAGTTCTTCCAAAAATCTTTCTTTGTTCTCGGATATAAATGCTTGTGTGTTGTTCATCTTGATTTGTCTTTTGATCGCCTAAAAGTCGTTATTTTCTGAAAAAGATTAGGTATTCTTCTCCCTTTATTAGATTTTTGGTGCAACCATTACAGACTGTTTATAGTCTACCAGATAGAAAATTGCTTAAACTCAACAAATGAAACTCAAAATTGCTGCCAT
>JABSPC010000363.1 GCA_013215515.1 Crocinitomicaceae bacterium | reverse complement strand
GAACGCAAGGTCCCCTTTTCAATTCTATCTTCTATTTTCTTATGGAGTCTTTCGTCCAAAATTATTCCGCAATCGTTACTTTTCTCGGTTGAAAGCCTTCTACTTTAACCTTAGCTCTCGCATCAGCGAGTTGCTGAGCACGTTCCGCTTCTTTTCTTTTTCTTTCAATCAAGATTGGATCTGGTTCTGTAATTGGTTGTTCGCCGTCAGCAAAAGCAACTTTAGGTGTCAACCCTAAGATTTTAAACATTTCCATATCCTCGTTGTAATCAGGATTTGGCGTTGTAAGCAATTTATCTCCGGCAAATATAGAGCTTGCTCCAGCCATAAAACAAAGAGCCTGTCCTTCCATATTCATCATTGTTCTTCCTGCTGAAAGTCGTACAACCGACAACGGAAAGGCAATTCTAGTTGTTGCAACCATTCGGATCATTTCCCATTGCTCAATAGGCTTTTGATCTTCCATTGGTGTTCCTTCAACAGCAACTAAAGCATTAATCGGAATTGATTCTGGAGGCGTTTCCATCTCCACATAACTCATCAATAATCCAATACGATCTTCAATTGCCTCACCCATTCCAATTATTCCACCAGAACAAACTGATATGCCTGCTTTACGCGCATTTTCAATCGTACCTAATCTATCTTCGTATTGTCTTGTCGAGATTACATCATCATAATAATCTTTTGATGTATCAAGATTGTGATTGTAAGCAAACAAACCTGCTTTTTTTAATCGCTCTGCTTGATTCTCATTCATCATCCCCAACGTACAGCAAACTTCCATTCCAAGATCGTTCACTCCTTGTACCATTTCAATAACGTTATCAAAATCACGATTATCTCTAACTTCTCTCCACGCTGCTCCCATACAAAGACGAGAAGAACCATTTTCCTTTGCATTTTTCGCTTGCTCAAGAACAGATTCAACAGTCATTAGTTTTTGTGCTTCGACATCCGTATGGTATCTCGCTGCCTGAGGGCAGTAACCACAATCTTCAGCGCATCCTCCAGTCTTAATACTAAGCAATGACGCCATTTGTACTTCTCTCGAATTATGATACTCACGATGTATTGTTGCAGCTTCAAAAACAAGCTCTAACAATGGCTTATTGTACAGCGCCAATAATGACTCTTTTGTATTGTATTGTGGGTTTACTTTCATCTTCTGAATTTGTGGTACAAATATAAAGATATCTGCCTAAGATTAAAGTAGAATTGAAGGGAAACTATTTGTTAATTAAACAAGCTGCGTAAGCCTTTATTGCTCTTGATTCTCCAAAGGAATCTACTCGCTCGTGTGTAGTTGCTTTTATCGAGACAGCATCAACATCAACCTTTAAAATTGCGGCAATAATTTTTTGGATCTCTGGAATATGAGGATTTAACTTAGGGTGCTCGAGAATTACAGTGCAATCAACATTAATTACATGGTATTCTTTGGCCTCAATAAGCTTCATAACCTCAGTTAAAAGAATTTTACTGTCAATTCCTTTGAACTT
>JABSPC010000362.1 GCA_013215515.1 Crocinitomicaceae bacterium | reverse complement strand
TCACATAACTCTAGCATTTCACCACCTGAGGTGACCCCAATGATATGCGCTCCCTTTGCTACAGCTTCTTCTACAGCTCCAAGTGTTTCTTCCGTATTCCCAGAATAAGAAGATCCAATTACCAATGAATTTTTTGAAACGAAAGCTGGCAAGTTGTAATCTTTAACAACAGTTACAGGTACCGAAAGTTCATTTTCTAACCATTTGGAAACCATGTTTCCGCCAATCCCAGATCCACCCATTCCGCAAATCACAATATTGTGAATCTCGTTTTTAGGTGTTCGAAAACTCGCCTTAGAAGCTATTCTTTTTGCCTCTACAAAATTGTTAGGGAATTCACTAATTAGTCGGTTCATTTCGCTCATAGACTCGTAAAGTTACAATAACAACGAACACTAGTGCGCGTTGGTTGTAAATTCTTCGAATAATTGTCCA
The DNA here is from genome assembly GCA_013215515.1 of Crocinitomicaceae bacterium. Classification (GTDB taxonomy): domain Bacteria; phylum Bacteroidota; class Bacteroidia; order Flavobacteriales_D; family Crocinitomicaceae; genus UBA4466. The sequence continues at coordinate 2,706 of JABSPC010000362.1, read as the reverse complement.
AAATGTTTCAAAAAAATCGGAATATTTTCAAGCCATCGACTTTGGAATCGTAATTTTGTACAAACGAATGGTATGAAATCAAAAACAGCGAAGGAGACTTTATCTATTACTACACATGTTGTTTTACCCAATGATACAAATACCTTGGGTAATTTGTTCGGTGGTGAATTATTGGCTTGGATGGATGTCATTTCCAGCGTTGCAGCTCACAGACATTGCAAACGTGTTGTTGTTACAGCAGCTGTTAATAACGTATCATTTAAACAACCGATCCAACAAGGTTCTATCGTTACTTTGGAGGCTAAGGTTTCTAGGGCATTTTCATCTTCGATGGAGGTGTTTGTAGACGTTTATGTAGAGGATCATTTAACCGGAGAAAAGGTCAAATCAAATGAAGCGATTTACACTTTTGTGGCTGTTGACCAAAACGGTGGACCTATTCAAGTTCCTGAATTAATTGCCGAAACCGAGAAAGAAAAGGAAAGATTTGAAGGAGCTCTGAGAAGAAAGCAACTCGGATTAATACTTGCTGGGAAAATGGATCCTAAGGAAGCGACTGAATTAAAGAAGTTGTTTTTAGGGGAAGGTTAAAAGGTGGATTTTATATCGCTTCATTTTTAGATATTGGATCGTCACTGCATGACTTTTGGATTGTTAATAGATTCTTTGAAAACAGATTAAATCCAAAAGCGAAGCAATATAAAAAGGAGGGGGCGACTGATCCAAAAGGAAGTTTACGACCGATCCAAAAAGGAGCCTGCGACTGATCTAATGATCGAATCCAAGTTCTGTTCTTCCATACACTTAAAGTGACCCTTTGGGCATTTCTGAAATCCAATTTTTGAACAAGGTCGACAAGAAAGGTCTTTTACTTCATGAATTGAAGCTTTCGATTTTTCAGATGGCAGATAAGCGTACATCCCCAAATCTGGAACGGTATTTCCCCAAATAGTTGTCATTGAGACTCCGAAACAAGAAGCGATATGGGTCATACCCGTATCGTGGGTCAATAGGTGTTGGCTTTGCTTAACGATACTAGCACTTTGTTGAAGGTTGTACTTACCACACGCATTGACAATGGTTTTATCCTTTAGTGCTTCGCAAATCGAATTGGCTGCTTGAGAATCGTCATTACCACCAATTAAAACGATAGGCACCTCTACTTTTGACAAGACTTCGATAAGTTTACTCGTTGGCAACCGTTTGGTAGCAAATTGAGCACCAATTGCAACGGATAGATAAGAATCGAATCCAAATTCTTGCTGAACTTGAACTTCATTTTCTGGATTGATATAAAACTCACATTCTCGCTTGTCGTTCTTAACATTCAGATGATTTACCGTTTCAAAATAACGATCTACAATATGCAAAGATGGCATTCGATTGATCTTGAACTTCACCAACATCCACTTCTTCCAGTTTAGTTTTCGAACGGTCTTCGATGGTTTTTGAAGCTTACTTTTTAGTGATTTTGTTCGAATGTTATTATGAAGATCGATTACCCAATCATACTGCTCATTTTTAAGTTCCATGACAACTTCATCAATGGATTTGTCTATCGCAAACACCCTGTCAACCCGAGGGTTTGAACTAACAATTGAAGCAAATGATTTTTTTGTGAGATAGTGGAGCTTGACTGGCGCACTCCTTTGATTACCTAATTGTTCTTTTAACCCGCGAATAACGGGCGAGGTAAGGACAATGTCCCCGATAGAGCTAAACCGAACAATTAAAATTTTCACGATTCAAAGTTAAAATTAATTGATCTATTATCTAAAATGACTTCTAAACCAGTGTTTTCATTACTAAACATTAGTATAAATCGCACATATTCAATAAGATAAATAAACACTAAAACGTTTCAACACTTGAATCAAACAGACGGAACGAATCACCATTAATATTATTTGCCTTGGAAACTTGCAGTTACACTGATAAAAATCTACTTTTGCCCCCTTAAAATACTATAACTAATAATTATGGAAAAATATCTAATTTACATACTACCTGTCTTCGGTTTGATTGGCTTGGTTTATATGTTATTCCTTTCATCTTGGGTTAAGAAACAACCAGCTGGAAGTGACAAAATGAAAAAATTATCAGGATACATTGCAGATGGTGCATTGGCATTCTTGAAAGCAGAATACAGAATGTTAGCTGTGTTTGTCGTAATCGCTGGTACAGCACTAGGAATTCTTGCTGCCACAGGCGCAATTCACGCTGGGTTGTTTATTGTAGTAGCGTTCGTTATCGGTGCCGTTTTCTCAGCATTTGCGGGAAACATCGGGATGCGTATTGCGACGAAAGCCAACGTTAGAACTGCAGAAGCGGCAAAAACAAGTTTACCACAAGCGATGAAAGTTGCATTTAGAGGGGGTACTGTAATGGGACTTGGCGTTGCTGGTTTAGCAGTATTTGGTCTTTCTACAATCTTCATATTCTTAATCATGAATGTTGGTGGAACTGAGGAATCTCTTAAGGGACATAACATGATTGTTATTCTTGAAACATTGGCTGGTTTCTCTTTAGGAGCTGAGTGTATCGCACTATTCGCACGGGTTGGTGGTGGTATCTACACTAAAGCTGCAGATGTTGGAGCTGATTTAGTTGGTAAGGTTGAGGTTGGTATTCCAGAAGATGATCCCCGTAACCCAGCTACAATTGCTGATAACGTAGGAGATAATGTTGGAGATGTAGCAGGAATGG
>JABSPC010000361.1 GCA_013215515.1 Crocinitomicaceae bacterium | reverse complement strand
TATTATTACGATTAAATCCTCTTTAGGTGATACGTAAAAATGGGTACTACCAATACCACTCCATCCATAATCTCCTAGATGTCCAAGTCTACCCCATTCTTTCAAGTGAACCATAAACCCTAACCCAAAGCCAATTCCCACCTCATTACCAATCTTATAAACCCCTTCTCCTTCGGGAAGTTGATTTAAGGTCATTTGAGCGATCAAAGACGGGCTAACTAAAGTATCATCGTGGTAAATACCATTATTCAAAAGTAGTTTACAAAATTTCATGTAATCGGAACTCGTTGAAACAAGGCCACCACCACCTGACTGTCTGCGATCTTGAGTAAAGACAGTTTCCTTGTAAGACTCTTTGAGCTTCATGTCCTTTTCATAGTACGAACAGAGCCTATTAATCTTTGATTCAGGGAGTTTGAAATGAGTATCGTTCATGCCTAAAGGTTCGAATAAGTTTGCCTTAAAAAACTCTGCCAATGACATACCGCTTACGCGCTCAATTATACATCCCAAAACATCAACAGAGATACTGTAGTTGTATTTTTCTCCAGGATTGCTCTGCAATGGCAAACCGGATAAGCGCTCAACCATTTGGTCGTTATCATTAACAAATAATGGATGCTTTTCATCGTAAAGCTTATCTACTTTCGAATCACCTAACCCTAAACCATATGCGAATCCAGATGTATGTCTTAACAAATCTCTGACTGTTATTTTACCCTTAGATTTCACCTGTCTTTTTTTCTCTAAAACCATTAAATCTTTGAGCTCTGGAATGTACATCTCTATGGGGTCATCAAGAGATAAAGAGTCACGATCCACTAACATTATTGTGGCAAGGGATGTGATGGGCTTAGTCATTGAAAAGATTCTAAAAATAGAAGAGGTATCCATTGCTATTTTGTCTTGAAGATCCTGATTACCATAAGCTTTATGCGTAACGGTTTCACCATTACGACAAACCATAACTACAGCACCAGCAATGTTTTTTTTATCTATTTGATTCTTGATAAAATCATCCAGATCTTGTCCATTACTTAATTCTTGAGCATAACAATTAACAAGAGAAAAGATGCATATCAATTGGAACAGAAAGGTTCTTATCATGTTCTAAATTTAACCAGAACATTTCAACTTCTGTGCCAGATATTATCATTATGGATGTCTATATATATCAATGCTCTACTACCTCCATCACCAAACGAAAACCGATTTGCTCACTTGAATAATCTTTACCGCTGTAATATTGTCGCGAAGAAACAAGCGCATAATAGCCTGGATCTCTCCAGCTTCCGCCTCTAGTTACGCCTGACGGATCATGACTTTTAATTAATTCTTCATCGCTTGGTAATTCAGCGGGTGCCAAATCCCTTTGGTAATAAGCATCAACTAGTTCTTCTGCATTACCCGCCATATTATACAACCCATATCCATTTGGCCAGTACGATTCGACGGGAGCGGTGACATCAGCACCATCATTTAAAACTCCGGCCACGCCCATGTAATAATCCCCACCTCCACTTACATATTTTAAACATTTAATACTATCGCTATACGATTCCGTTTTAGGGTCATAGAACTTACCATATTGCCAAATCGTATCATAGAAGATTGAGCCTTGAGAAATCTGGACAAAATTGGCCATTGACACTCCTGCGATATTCCGCGCATAAGGGCCTCCCCATGGATAATTTGAAAGC
>JABSPC010000360.1 GCA_013215515.1 Crocinitomicaceae bacterium | reverse complement strand
TATATCGGTCAATAGATGCTCTTTTTTTCTTTCAATTCTATGATCTTCCATTTTTGAAAGAAGCTCAATAATACTTTTGTTTTTCATAACTTATACATCTGATTATAAGATAAGTATACAAATTATTACTCACTTGAATTACGCTTAATTAATTGATTATCAAATAGTTATCAACATTTACGCGTCAACTTTTAATGCGTTTGCCCTGTTGAACTTGGAAGACTGCTTCAATAAGCTTCTTTTCAGAATGGGTGAAAACCAATGGCTTAGCTATAAGATGGTAACAGACGTCTTAAGTAATTAATCCAATAGCAATTAAATGCAAAACGGTGTTTCAACCTAAGTTAAAACACCGTTTCTCTACGATATGCTTGTACCAAAGTAAACTAAGGCACCATGCAGTTAGCCTTACTCCACCAGTTCAACCTCTCCTGATGGGGCAAGAGCATCTTTAATCTTTTGTTCTAACTCTTCCATCAATTCTGGATTATCCTTGATAATTGCTTTAACCGCATCTCTTCCTTGCCCGAGTCTCGTTTCTCCATAAGAGAACCAAGAACCGCTTTTATTGATGATATTCATATCCACGCCCATGTCTAAGATTTCACCAACTTTAGAGATTCCTTTTCCGTACATGATATCGAATTCAGCTCTTCTAAATGGTGGCGCAACTTTGTTCTTAACCACCTTTACTTTCGTTCTGTTCCCTATAACTTCGTCTCCATCTTTAATTTGACTTGATCTACGGATGTCCAACCGAACTGAAGAATAAAATTTCAAAGCATTTCCTCCTGATGTTGTTTCAGGGTTTCCGAACATTACACCAATTTTCTCACGAAGTTGGTTAATGAAAATACAACAGCAGTTTGCCTTACTAATTGATCCCGTCAGCTTACGAAGTGCCTTCGACATTAAACGTGCTTGAAGCCCCATTTGAGAATCTCCCATTTCACCTTCAATCTCCGCTTTTGGAGTCAAGGCTGCAACAGAATCGATTACTATCAAATCAATAGCTCCTGAACGGATAAGATTGTCTGCAATTTCCAATGCTTGCTCACCATTATCTGGTTGCGAAATCAATAAATTTTCAACGTCCACACCCAAATTTTTTGCGTAAAACTGATCGAAAGCGTGTTCAGCATCTATGAACGCAGCAATTCCACCTTGCTTTTGGCACTCTGCAATTGCATGGATTGCCAATGTTGTTTTACCTGATGATTCTGGTCCGTAAATTTCAACTACTCTTCCTTTTGGAAGTCCACCCACACCGAGCGCTAAATCCAAAGTCAAAGAACCTGTAGAAATCACGTCGATTTCTTCAATTGGGCTATCTCCCAATTTCATTACCGTACCCTTTCCGTACGTTTTGTCCAGCTTATCCATTGTAAGCTGTAATGCTTTTAATTTTTCTGCGTTAACTTCTTTTCCTGCCATATCGTTTCGTTTTTTGTTTTTCGCCTGACGGTTATTGAGGTTGTGTCGGGCTTTGTTAAAATGTATGATACAAAGATGGGCGAGTAGATCGTAAACTATTTACGTTCTGAAGCTCAATCTTCATAAATCTCTAATATTTCATCCGTGTGGTTCTTATTCTTAGGCTTATCGATAATTCCGACAATCTTATGCGACTCGTCCATCACAAAGGTTGTTCTATGAATTCCATCGAAAGTTCTACCCATGAATTTCTTTTCTCCCCACACGCCATACAGGTTTAATAATTCATGATCTACATCTGCAAGTAATGGAAAAGGAAGGTCAAATTTTTCAATAAACTTCACATGTTTCTTTTCTGTGTCAGCGCTGACACCAAAGATGTTAATTCCATTGTCCTTAATCGAGCTGTAATTATCGCGAATATTACATGCTTGAGTCGTGCAACCTGGTGTGTTGTCTTTCGGGTAGAAATAAAGTACAAAACGCTGTCCTTTAAAATCAGATAGCTTTACTTCATTTCCGTTTTGATCTTTCGAAATAAACTCAGGTGCTTGGTCTCCAACTATTAAATGTTGCATTGATCACTTTTTAATCAAATTAATGACGAATAATTAATCAAATATAGTTTCAATTATTTAAATGGCAAGAAAATCGTCAATTTTTTTTTTGGATTAATTACTTAAGTCGTCATACCGTAAATAGTTTACGTTGTGCGGTCATAATTTTGATAAAAAAGGAAATTATGGCAAGAAAAGACTTCACATTATTCGATCTAATGAAACGTTTTCCAGATGAGCATAGTTGCATGGTTCATTTATTCAATCAGAAATGGACTTTGGGCTACCACCGTATTAAATGCCTTTCGATAGAAAGTAAACAAGGAAAGACAAGCTATAATAAACGCTGTAAATCTTGTGGATATGAAGAATCACCAACTTCCAACACATTATTTCACAAATTAAAATTCCCATTACAGAAAGCATTTTACATCTGTTATCAGTTAAGTGTCAACAAGAAAGGGATGTCAACCTTGGAATTGAGTAGGCAGTTTGGCCTAAGTCAAAAAACGTGTTGGTTTTTTAAGCGAAAGATTCAAAAAGCTATGGAAAGTAGTGACGATTATC
>JABSPC010000036.1 GCA_013215515.1 Crocinitomicaceae bacterium | reverse complement strand
CAAGTACAGAACGTTATAATGTGGATCGAATCGAAGGATTAAAAAAAGAGTTGAAAAACCACTATCTAATAGGTAAATGATTACATTGAGGGTATCCTTGCGGACACCTTTTTTTAATTGAAAGACTTACACGCGTAGCAAATTGAGAAATCAGGCATCTATAGAGAATAATAACACTTTTTTGAGTGTATACTCATCCCCATTTGGTATGGTAGACTGGGAGAAATACCAGTACATAAAGCTACAGATATGCCTTTAATGGAATGGAAGTGAATAATGAGGTGAAGGGCAATGGGAATAGCTACACTACCGAGTTTAGACAGTATGATCCGAGGTTGGGTAGGTGGCTGTCTGTTGATCCGCGGTAACGGGGAATCCCCGTTCAAGAACGCGTTTCGAAAGTGTCTACTGTAGAAATGCAATCTTGCAGTTAGTTATTTCGACTGAATAATTAAATTTATGGTTGTAAAATAACCGTATGAAAATTCCATTGGATCAGTTTGAATTACACGTAGATGAAACGATATTACAACGTGGCCTGTCGTATTTTAAAAAAGATACAGTTCAAGATGTAACACGTTATGCTGAAGGACGAGTTCAGGCAACTGTATTAGGTACTAATGACTACAAGGTTGTCCTTGATATGGACGATGAATATATTCATGATCATAGGTGTAATTGTCCATATGATATGGGACCGATCTGTAAACATGTTGTTGCTGTTATGTTTTTCACTCAACAAGAAAATCTTGATATATCCATCGCTGTTCCAAAGAAAAAGAAACGGGTTTCAAAACCAAAAACAGATCCCGTTAAAGAAATTATGGATCAAGTAGGTTTATCAGAACTTCGAGACTTTTTGATTTCAGAGTGTAAATCCCACAAGGATTTTGAAACAAGATTTATCACATCTTTTTCTGATTATGTTTCAACGAGTTCACGCTCTTTTTATCAAAAACAGATTCGAGCAATTTTGAAAAAATCAGCGGGAAGAGAAAAGTTTATTTTTCGATCTGGAGCAAGAATGGTGACAAACAGTTTGGAGCCACTTTTACAAAATACTGAATTAGCTTTGGAGCTCGATCAGGATATGAAGTGCTTTCAAATAGGATCAGCCTTACTTGAAGAAACAATCAAAGGTCTTCAATTCATTGATGATAGTAATGGATACTATGGCGATATGATTCAAAGTACTGCAATTCTGTTAGATCGGTTGTCACATAAACCTTTGGAGGAGTCTGTTCGAAAAGAGTTTTTAAAGTACTGTATTAAATCCTTGGATTTAAAAATATACGAAGGATGGGATTGGCATATGGAGACCTTATATATGGCGGTAAATCTTGTAGATACAAAATCGGAGGCGAAAAAGATCACAGGATACACCGAAGATTTAGGAGAATATCAGGTCGGTCGTGGTATTATGATCAACTTCCAATTACTAGAACAATTCGGAAGTGAGAAAGAAATTCAATTATATATAGCAGATAATATGTCTTGCGACTTGATGAGGGAATATTGTATTGAGTCAGCAATAGAAGAACAGAACTTTGAGCAAGCAATTGAGTTGTGTCGAGAAGGGCTTGATTTAGAAGGTACCAAAAGTTTTTTCCAAAAACGTGGTTGGTATGATTGGTTGTTACGTATTGCTCAAGAAAGAGGAGATAAAGAAAGTGTTATCAATTACGCTAGAGGACTATTTTTGAATAACAACTATTTAGATCAGGAATATTATTCAATTTTAAAATCAACAATTGCTTCAGGAAACTGGACAGAATTTGTGGATGAGCTTATTGATGAAATTAAGGGAATTGATGAGTGGAGCCGAAATAGTTTATTGCACAAAGTGCTTGTTGAGGAAGAATATTGGGATCAACTATTGGAACTTGTCATGACAAACCCATCTCTTGATAATCTGAAAGAGAATGAACAATATTTAGCTTTTCAATATTCCGATAAATACATTTCCTTATATGCTCAAGGTGTTAATGATTATCTAGATACTCAAACAGGTCGCCCAAGCTATCGACAAGCTTGTCGGTTCTTACAAAGGATGAAGAAACTTGGCGGGAAAGCAAAGGTTATGGAAATGATCGACGATCTAAGGATAAAGTTTCCTCAGCGAAGAGCGTTATTAGAAGAGCTTGATAAGGTCTAGGTTTTCTCCTAGCAGGATTGCGTTTTCAAGCAGAATCTCGCAAGAGTTCAATTGAACACGCAATCCTGCGGCGCGACGTACATTCTCAAAGCAAACTTCAACTAAATACATCTCAATCATTTTTACTAGCAGGTGGTCCTCAAATGTCGGTGATTTCATATAAGAAGAACAACATGTACCTTAGTTCTGTTGATAGTTGTGGACAAACGGTAGAGATAATTTTGAAAGAATAGATTAGTCGATTTGGTTCGGAAATGCTAACATCTCCTGAACAAAAGCCTATATTTGTAGCTTTTTTTAATACCCTGATATATGGAACAGATAAGTGTTTTTGATATGCTTAAAATTGGGGTAGGACCATCAAGTTCTCATACCCTTGGACCTTGGCGTGCGAGTCAAAAATGGATTCAGGAATTGAAAGACAATGATCAATTCTATAAAGTAAAGTCAGTAGCGATAGAACTGTATGGTTCTTTGTCGCTAACTGGAATGGGGCATGCCACGGATAAAGCCATAATTCTAGGGTTGTCGGGAGCAGATCCAGAGACCATTCCTGTGGATTCTATCGATGGTATTATACAGAAAGCTACTGATTCTTGTGAGATCCAATTTGGCGGAGAAAGAAATATTCAATTCAATGTGGTTGAACACCTTCTGTTTAAAAAGTCGTTTTTAGAATTTCATTCCAATGGGTTGATGTTTAGAGCGTTATTGGATGATGGTACACATTTATCTGAAACTTATTATTCAATTGGAGGTGGGTTTGTAGTTAAGGAAGGTCAAGAACAAGAAGAATCAAAAATTCATGAGCATGGAAAACTTCCATTTCCAATTGAAACTGGAGTGGATTTAGCGAATCATTGTAGCAGAGAAGGGAAATCAATTTCTCAAATTGTAATGCAAAATGAGTTGATTTGGAGAAGTGAAGATGAAGTGAAATCTGAAATTGATCGTGTTTGGAAGACAATGTTCGAATGCATGTATATTGGTTGTCATACAGAAGGGATTTTACCCGGTGGTCTTGAAGTTGAACGAAGAGCATATGGCCTCAATAAAAGGTTGATGAATGGACTTGAATATGCTGACATGAATTCTTGGTTTGAAAGCATCCGAAAATTAAACAACCCTTTTCACAAAGTAATTAAATGGGTAAGTTGTTATGCTCTTAGTATCAATGAAGTAAACGCTTCATTAGGAAGAGTAGTAACTGCACCTACAAATGGAAGTGCCGGGGTTATTCCTGCAGTACTGATGTATTATTTGTGTTTTGTAAACAAGTTTGCTGGACAGAAAGAGATTGAACGATTTTTACTAACGGCAGGAGAAATTGGAAGTATTATTAAAAAAGGGGCTACTATTTCTGCCGCTATGGGAGGCTGTCAGGCCGAGATTGGTGTTTCATCTGCCATGGCTGCTGGCGCATTAACAGATTTATTGGGAGGTTCTCCGGATCACGTTTTGATGGCAGCTGAAATCGCAATGGAGCATCATTTAGGATTAACATGTGACCCAATTGGTGGCTTGGTACAGATTCCATGTATCGAGAGGAATTCAATGGGAGCGGTCAAAGCAATTAATGCTGCTGAAATGGCGATGGAAAGAAATCCCAAGAAAGCCAAGATCAATTTGGATATGGTGGTAGAGACAATGTGGCAAACAGCTCAAGATATGAACAGTAAGTACAAAGAAACTTCCGAAGGTGGTTTAGCGGTGTCGGTTAATATTTCTGCTTGCTGATGGTTTAGTTTCGATTGTGGTTTTTGTTTAAACAGCTTTATTCTTGACTACCACTTGTGAAGTAGACGATAATTTGACTTCTTCTTAAGGAAGGAAGAATTTCATTTTCTAAAATTTTATAACTCTTCGTTAAATTTTACATCTCCTCTTTACGGCTCACTGGATTGGGATTCATTATCCATGCGCGAAAAATTAAATCTTTCTCAGGTATTTCTGATTCATCTACGGCTAATTTAAACTCGTCCCGCGAAGAGAGAAAGAAGCTTATTCTCCTTTTCCAGTTTTCACCTCAAGAATTTGACCAGCCAATTTGGGGTAAATTGAGAACTGTTGTCGTTCGTTCGACGGTCTGTGAAAAATAGATTCGATTCTTATCAAATTAGAAAACACTCCCGATTAGATATGAGCCAATTGTTCTAAGAAACAAAGTGCACATCTCTATTCATTTTATAAATACAAAAGGATTAGAAGATGCTGACTATTCAACTTCTTTTGAGGTGATAAATAGAAAAAACGAATTACTATTCAATAGCATCATTCTTCTCAACGAAGAACATCTCCAGTAATCCTTTGCCTTTAACTTCAATTTTACCACGACTTTTGAAATCTAAATCTGGCCTATCTTTAAGCAATTCGAATGTTGATTGACTGATGTTAATTTTGCCGATCTTACTGTTCGTCTCCATACGGGCTGCTGTATTTACAGTGTCACCCCAGATGTCGTATTGGAACTTTCTTACCCCAACAATACCAGCAACTACAGGTCCAGTGTGTAAACCAATTCGAAGCTCAAAAGGAATTTCTCCCAGGGCTTCTTTTTCTTTTTTACGTAAAGCCATGAAATTTCGAATTTCAAAGGCTGCGTTAATCATGTCTACTGCGTGCGTGTAATTTGAAATCGGCAATCCACTTGCACATAGGTACGCATCACCAATAGTCTTAATCTTTTCAATTTTGTACTTAGAGATGATTCTGTCAAACTCACTAAAACAATGGTGAATTTCATCAACTAGTAATTCAGCGCTCACCCTTTGGCTTACTTCAGTAAATCCTTTGAAGTCAGTAAACATAACTGTTACCATTGTGAACGCTTTGGCTTTTGTCTTACCCGTAGTCTTCATTTCTTCAATAATCGCCGAAGGCAAAATATTCTGCATTAATTCATCGGAAAGCCTTTTTTCTTTTTTAATTGTATGAACAAACCAGGCACAGGTTGCGAAGATAACAGTGAAAGACGTAACCAGATTCATAGCGTAAAACAACTTGATAATTGGTTTGTCAATAACTATAGGATGTCCGTAAAATTCAGGCTGAACCAATATCGTAACCAGAATGGCTGCAACAAACAGCATCATGTATATGATCGCTGGGCGTAAAGAAGAAAAAATTAAGATTCCTAAAGGTGTTAAGAATGACCAGGCAATTACCATTCCGCTATTGTGCAAGTCACCAATTGTAAATTGCCATACCATAGGAACTATCATAACTCCCAAAAACGTAGACCGAATAAGAAGCGTATGATTTTTTTGTCGATGTGAAACGATGATCATCACAAAAACCATAATACCAAATAAACCCGCGGCTATCGTTGGATAATTCCAGCCCATAGTTAAATACCCCAAGAGCCACCATACAATCCCACATATAAACAAAAAAGAACAAATAATCACAAGCAACTTCTTCTGAAATTTCAGTTCTGAGCTGTCGTCCTCATTTCTTGCATATGAATCGAAGTACTTATTCATGCGAAATCAATTTCAGTAGTGTCTGGTTAGGATTACACCCAAATATAATAGTTATTCATTAATAATTACACGTAATTCACACTTTTTTATCATCTATAATACAGGGCTTTAGGTACATATCCCCGTTGGATAAGTTGTGCTGACATATTAAAATTCCTTATGCACTAGGCTTATTGAGAAATAAAAAATTAACAATTCGTAATTAGACATAAAAACGCATTAAAATCAACTTTTCCATTTTGAAAAGGAAACCAGAATTTTTTATTAATTTGCTTCTCTGTAAATTGAAAATTATAACTAATCTAATTGCAAAATGAGCAAATTTAATCCAACTACTTTACCTAAAGAACAGGCCAGGGCGTTAACTACTACGCACAAGACAAGGCCTCAAATGGAAGGGATTTCATCACGAAACGTTTCAAAAGTTTTACCTTGGGTAAATGTAACTGGTGGCTACTACCGCGTGAATAGAAGACAAGTTCTTGAAATCCGACCAGGGCAAGTTAGCTGGAATACAACTGATGGTGTGGAAGATGTTCCTAGAGCATTAAATCCTGATTCGCTTATTCAAATGCCGGGATTCAGACATGTTAGTGATAGTGCATTGTTGACTTTGATCGCTGGAGCTGGAATTGAAGAAGATTTTATTAAGGACGATGTGATTGTAGCGAACACAACTGCTCCTGATCATATTTACATTATTCTAAAGGGTAAAGTTTCTTTAGTCGAGCCAGGAGAATTAAATAATAACCATTCAATTGGTACAATTAGTTCAGGATTTTATTTTGGCGAATTCACGTATTACGCCGGGAAACCTCCTTTTCCATTCGATGCAGTGGCAATTTCAGATGTGAAAGTTTTAAAAATTCCACACGCTCAACTTGATATAATCTTAGCAGCGAGTAGTATTGATACCCATAAAGCGGATGTTTCTGCAGCACTAGAAGCATTGGTTAGTAAAATAAATGGTAAAGGGGAGTCCTTAATAGACATGTTTAGTGGTTTACATGACGAAGAACCAGACATTCCAAGTACATACGTAGAATATGATTCAGCTCCAAAGGAATATGAATTATACTCTGCTCAAACAATATTAAAAATTCACTCAAAAGTTGCTGACTTGAACAACTCTCCGTATAACCAAACGGAGGAGCAAGTAAGACTTACTATTGAGGAGCTTCGTGAAGCTCAGGAAAATGAAATGATTAACAACAAGGACTTTGGGTTGCTTAATGTTGCTGATTACCGTCAACGAATTCAAACTAGAACTGGACCTCCGACGCCAGATGATTTGGATGAATTGATATCTAAACGTAGAAAAACGAAATATATATTTGCTCATAGAAAAGCTATTGCAGCTTTCTTGCGCGAGTGTTCAAAAAGAGGGATTTATCCTGATACCGTAGATGTTAATGGGAGCGAATGTATTGCTTGGAGAGGAATTCCAATTCTTACAAGTAATAAAATACCAGTTAAAAACAACTCTACCTCTATGATCGCAGTAAGAGTTGGTGAAGAGGATCAAGGCGTGGTAGGTTTATACCAAGTTGGAATTCCTGAAGAGGTTGAGCCAAGTTTATCAGTTCGCTTTATGGGAATTGATGAAAAAGCGATCATCTCATATCTTTTAACAAATTACTTCTCTGTTGCTATTCTTGTGCCTGATGCACTGGGTATACTTGAGAATGTAGAAGTTGGAGTTTACGATAATTAGCATTGAATTATGCATAGTAATGTAAATTCTTTGGACCTCATTAAGAGCGTCCTATCTTCTGGGCCAACAGGCCTTGGAACGAAAACTACTAATATCTCGGCGATTTTAAACCGTCCCGATTTAGAGTCCGATACTGAACTGCGTCATCGGCTGCCGTACCGAATGGATGAACCACTAGGTGAGGAATTGAATGAAAAACTAATGGCCTGGGCGGAGAGTATTAACCTGTATGAAGGTCATTTAGACTATCTGCGTAAATGCAATTTCGGACGTTATGTTATGCTGACTTATCCGTTTTCACAAGACCGCGAGCGATTATTTTTAGCGGGTCAAGCAATGCTTGCCTTGTTTGGATTGGATGATTACTTTGTTGATGATAGTCGATCAGGCTCAACGCTGGATATGGTTGGAAGAAACCTTTCAATGTGCATGTCAGCTATGGACGAGCCTTTCTTGACTGGAAGGTATAACGAAGACACAAGAAATGGTCTGAGTCATCCTGTTCATGTTGCACTTCGCCAATATATGGCAGGTACTGCTAAGTTCGGTACTCCTCAACAGGTTGGAAGGGTGAGACACGAGAACATGTGTTTATTAGTCGCTATGTGTCAAGAATCTAGTTGGCGAATGAGTAAGATGGTAGCACCGGTATGGGAATATCTTGGAGGCCGACAAATGAATGGTTTTACACCTTGTCTTACCATGATAGATATTGTCGATGGATACGAATTATCTCACAACGTTTATTCCACACCTGAAGTAAGAAAAGTAGTGAAATTGGCAGGCCTTATTTGCGTAATGATTAATGATCTAGTTTCTTCAGAAAAAGAAGACGAGGCTGGAGTTCATCAGTACGGGATTAGAGAGGCAATTGAAAAAGAGGAGGGATGCACGTTCAAAGAAGCTCACAAAATTGGCGTTCGTTTTCACAATGATTTATTAAGAATGTTCGAAAACGAAACGGCCAAATTAATGGTGTTTGCAACTCCTGAACTTAGACAGTATTTAGTCGGTCTTGAAGCTTGGATTGCAGGTAATCATGAATGGCATATAACGAGTGATAGATACTCTGGAGACTAAATTTTAGTTAATATTAA
>JABSPC010000359.1 GCA_013215515.1 Crocinitomicaceae bacterium | reverse complement strand
TTTTAGCTGCTACTGGATGGAGTCTTAAGAAGATGATGAAACAATTGAAAAGTGAAGTCAAATTATCGCTGATTCAAATATTTGAAATCATTTTA
Organism: Crocinitomicaceae bacterium; assembly: GCA_013215515.1. Taxonomy (GTDB): domain Bacteria; phylum Bacteroidota; class Bacteroidia; order Flavobacteriales_D; family Crocinitomicaceae; genus UBA4466. The sequence goes on along the minus strand of JABSPC010000359.1, from coordinate 16,465 downwards.
ACCTGCATCTTCCCGAAAATGAATTTAAGTTGTTAAGGATCGACTACTTAATCCAAAAAAAATTTAATAAATCGTTATTAATAGACAGCGTAACACCCATGAAAGACTAGTGTTTATAGATCATTAATGACCATCGTTACTTTCTTTTTCTAGCATCTTATTGAATGCTCTATATTTCTCTTGTTGTGCTTCATACGCCTTTATCTTAGTTCGAGTTTGATCAGCGTATAACACATCTTTATTCTCTTCATGCACTTTCAATTCACCTTCTAAGTTCTCGATCGTTTCGGTAAAATATTGATCTAAGTAACCTATCGCTTTCGGTAAAAACATCTTCATATAGAATCCACCATTTTCAGAAAGGTGTACGTAAATATCGTACGCTTGTTCTGCAATACTAACATCATGTCGGCCAATAAAAATGGTCAATGAATTCATTACTCCAAGTCGATCAAACCCTCCTACAACATCTCCCTCAAGTGCCTTCTTCATGAAAGCCAATTTCTCAGGTCCACCATGTGCAGCATAAATTTGTGAAATTCCATATATGATTGCTGAAGATTCATCATTTTCCAAAGTTTCCGCAATTCTCAACGCTTCGGTTGGATTGATTCCGCTTAAATTACTTAGTGCTATTGCTATAACAGAATACGAACGGTCTTCTTTAACTCTGTCGTTATATATCGTAGTAAGCAATGTTTCGTCATCCACCAACTGCCCAATAGCTGTAACTGCAGCAACTCTAACATCTGATTTCGGATCATACTTCACCATTCCTTTAACAATCTCTAATCCTTTTTCAGCGTACTCACCGTCTAGCATATATGCCTTACCCAAAGCAAGAACTCGAATGTGCCAGAATTTATCCTTTAAGCCATCCAAAATCATTTCCTGACCCTTTGGACTAAAACCAACGGTTCCTTCCATCAAACCTTGTTTTCTAGCTGCGTAACGCTCCCCCAAGTAAAATTCATTGATGTATTCACTTTGTGACTTCATTACCTCCATGTCCGCCAACAACACTTGTTGATAATCATAAATGAACGTTTTCAAAGTTCCAGTATAAGGCAATTCGAACTCCTCAGTCAATTCATCGATAACTACTTCGTGAATGTGTTTTCCGTTGTCATCAAAAATCGCAATTTGAAAAGGGATTTTGAAAATCGGTGAAAGCTCTAAGCTTTGCTTTTGTTCAACAGAAACCAATAATTTGTGGTTCTTTCTGTCTTCTTCTTGCGTGAAAACCAAGGTTGCGTGTCCTGATCCTAAATACCATTGGTTAAAGAACCAGTTCAGATCCTCTCCTGTAACCTCTTCGAAAGCCAATCTTAACTCGTGGAACTCTGCCGCTTGATATTGATTGTCGACGAGGTATCTATTCAATGAAGAGAAAAATGCGTCATCTCCAAGATAATTTCTAAGCATGTGTAAAATTCGACCTCCTTTGTTGTATGAATGCCCGTCAAACATTTGATCTTTGTCTTCATAATCAAACCAAACTAGATCGTGGTATCCTTGAACCGATGCCGACTGACGGTATCCATCCGCTTCTTGATCTCCGAAATAATCTGCTTCATCAACACCGTATCTGTGCTCATCCCACAAGAATTGTGAATAATTCGCAAATGACTCATTCAACGTTAAATTTGACCAAGATTCTGCCGTAACTAAATCTCCAAACCAGTGGTGGAATAACTCATGCGCAATAGTTGATTGATCATTGTCATCCAATAATTCTCTTTCCGTTTTGTATGCATAGTCACCAAAAATTACGGCTCCGGTGTTTTCCATTGCTCCAGAAACGTAATCTCTAACAACAATCTGAGTATACTTATCCCATGGATATTCAACTCCTAGCAACTCAGAGAAGAAACGAATCATTTCTGGTGTTTCACCAAAAATCGCTTTCGCTGATCCTTCCCATTCTGGCTCAACAATGTAATTGACCTCCATCGTTGATCCATCCTTTTTTGTATATGAATCTTTCACGACTTTGAATTCACCAACACCCATCATGAATAAGTAAGGTGCGTGTGGAAGAACTTGTTTCCAGTGGTCAACTCGTTTTCCGCCTTCAATTGGCTTGCTTGAAATCAACGCGCCATTAGATAAGGTAATGAACTTATCCTCTACCGTAATGAAAATTTCTTGGGTTGTTTTAGCATTTGGCGAATCGATAGTCGGGAACCAAACCGAGCTCGATTCAGTTTCTCCTTGTGTCCAAATTTGAGGCATAACGTCTTTATCTTCTCCCAAAGGATTAATAAAATAAAGCCCTTTATCTGATGTAATTGCAGCACTACCGCCAGTTGTTCTCTCGTCTGGTTTAGAAACGTAATCGATGACAACAGTATACTCTTGGTCTCTTGTGTATTCTTTATTCAGCTGAATATTTAAAACATCCTCGATATACGCAAATTCAACAACCTCCCCACCCATCGCGACACTGTTGATGTCCATTCCTTTTGCATCTAGAATCAATTCCTGAGTTGCATAGAAATGAGGTTTTGCGGTAATTGTTACAACTCCATTCATTCGTGATTGCTTCCAATCGAAATTCACTTCCAATTTTGTGTGAATCAAGTCGGTTAATTGTGTTTCAGATGGATTGTAAACCGGTCGTTCTTGAAGTACGAATTCTTCCCCTAGCGAACCCTCAGTTGAATTATTTGTCGAAGTGCCTCCTTCTCCTTTGTTAGATGGGTTTCCCTTATTAGCACCACATGCTGCCAACAAAAATACCGCTGAATATATAACAACCTTTCTCATAATCACTTCTGTTTTATTACAGTACAAATCTGAACAATTAAATTGGATTGAAATGCGAAATCTACAGCATCGGACGAGGATTCTGTTATTTTTGTATCAAATACATGATAAATGGTAAATCGCATTTGGAACATTGATGGTCAAGAAACAGTTGGAACTGAAGGTGCAGTTTTAAAATGGGACGATGAAAAATATTTCTCTCTTGAGTTTGGTGGAAAGACATTCTTCGGTGAAATCTTAGAAGACAAGACCGAAAGCAATAGCTTGAAACTGAAAATCAATCACCGTGTATTTGAAATCAAAAAGAAAGGTGAATTGGATGACTTAATCGCGGCGATGGGGTTAGACATTCCAAAAATAAAACAGCTTAAAGAACTTCAAGCTCCAATGCCCGGACGAATAGTGAACGTCGCAGTTAGCATCGGCGACTCATTGGAAGTAGGTGATGAAATTCTTTCTCTCGAAGCCATGAAAATGGAAAACGTATTGAAAGCTGAGGGAATCGGTGTCGTAAAATGGATCAACATTTCGAATGATGATGTAGTTGAAAAAGGAGCTGTCCTTATTGAGTTTGAGTAAACTCTTAACTTTAACCGTTTTAAGAATCATACGCCAATATAGATTGAGTAAAAATGGTATTTAGTAGCTCATTATTTCTTTTGTACTTCTTGCCCGCATTTTTAGTGGTGTATTTCGTTTTGGGTAAGTTTACAGCACTGAAAAACTGGTGGATTTTAATTGCAAGTATCGGGTTTTACGCCTGGGGAGCACCGAACTTTATTTTCATCCTACTTCTTTCTACAATTATTGACTTTTACCTAGTAAAACAGCTCTATTTGGCCGATGATCAAAAGCGAAAACGGCTTTTCCTGATTATTTCTCTTGCAATAAACCTGGGGCTATTGGCCTTTTTTAAATACGCCAATTTCTTCATTGATAATGTCAATGACGTGCTCCATGCTTTGGGAATTCACAGAGTTGCCTGGACCAAAATCGTTTTACCAATTGGAATTTCATTTTACACGTTTCAAACGTTGACGTATTCAATAGATGTTTATCGTGGTGTTCACAAACCACTCGCTAAGCTTCACAATTACTTGTTGTACATAATGTCTTTCCCTCAAATGATTGCGGGGCCGATTGTACGGTTTAACACTATAGCGGACCAAATAACAGATCGACGTGAGGTAATTGATGATAAACTCTTTGGCTTTTATCGCTTCTGTATTGGACTCGCGAAGAAGGTTCTTATTTCCAATGTACTTGGACAACTGGCGAATGAAATCATGTTCTTGCCTGCGAACGAATTAACGTTTATGACCTCTTGGATTGGAATATTGGCGTATACCTTCCAAATCTATTTTGACTTCGCAGGATACTCAGATATGGCAATTGGGTTGGGGAAAATGATGGGATTCTCTTTTCCAGAAAACTTCAACAATCCGTACAATTCAAGAAGTATCACAGAGTTTTGGCGCAGATGGCACATGACATTGGGCGATTGGATGAAAAACTACCTCTACATTCCTCTTGGGGGAAGTAAAGTGAATTCAAAATACAAACTGTTCTTCAACCTCTGGCTGGTCTTCCTGATTTCAGGACTGTGGCATGGCGCTTCATGGAACTTCGTTATTTGGGGAGCATTTCATGGGTTTTTCCTGATCCTAGATCGGATTTTCTTAAAGAAACTCTTGGACAAATTAGGCACCATTCCAAGTGTGCTTTTCACGTTTTTAGTTGTTGTAATTGGATGGGTGTTTTTCAGCATCGACAATTTAGATCGAGCTTGGAACTATCTCTCGAAAATGTTCTCATTCAACGGAATGGAAATAATTGAGATGTCCAATGAAGCCGTTGCCATTTTTGTTTTGGCTGCGATCATATCATTTGCATGTCTCACAAAAGTGGGGCGTTATTTAGAACGATTTATTTATGACGAAGAAAATGTAATCCTTGGAAAACAACTGATGCTCACTGGATTTGGTTGTATCTTATTTCTTTTATGCGTTGGCGCCATTACAGGGGAAGGTTTTAATCCGTTTATTTATTTCAGATTTTGATGACAGATAAGCAAAAAAATATCGTTAAGAAAATCGTCTTTGGATTCATTGTTCTGATGCTTTGTCTTCCGGCAATTCAACACAAGACGCATTTTGCCAATGAAAAGACATTGTATGGTGCAGTCTCGAGTACAGAGTATACTGAATTCTCATGGGAAACATGGTTCAATTCTGACTACCAAGAAAGCACGACCAAATATCTAAACACCAATTTTGGATTCCGCCCGGAGTTTATTTGTTTGAACAATCAACGGCATTACACCCTGTTCTATACCGCTAAAGCAAAGGGGGTTGTACTTGGAAAAGAAAGTTATCTCTACGAAAAAAACTACATCAAAGCGCACCTTGGTATTGACTACATTGGTGAAAAAGAAATCAAGGAGAAAACGAGGAAATTAAAATTCATTCAAGATAAATTAAAAGAAAACGGTACGGACTTATATGTGGTCTTCGCTCCTGGAAAGGGATCCTATTCTTCAGAGTACATTCCTGACGAATGGTTTGAAGGAATTAAGAAAAATGCTCCAACCAATTACAAATCATATAAGGCTGAATTCGGGAAGCAAGATGTCAATTACATCGATTTCAAATCATGGTTTTTGAAAATGAAAAAATCAACACCTCATCCATTATTTGCCAAGGGTGGAATTCACTGGAGTAAATATGGAGAGTTCTTAGCTGCAGATTCATTACTTCAAAAAATTGGTGAAATACGAAACGCACCAATGCCAGATCTTGTATTGGATAATGTTTCTGTTGAAAAGAAAAATCGCGATGGCGATTATGATATTGGAGACGGAATGAACCTTCTTTTGGAGCTCCCTACTTTCCCAATGGGGTACCCGCAATTCCACCGAGATTGGGACACTTCACAAACACAGCAGGTCGTTACTTTTGTCGCTGATAGTTATTTCTGGGGTATGTTCAATTTCGGATTATCACGTGACATGTTAGGCGGTGGTGAATTCTGGTATTATAATAAGCAGATATACCCCGACTTTTACGAATCACAACTTGAAGTGAGCCTAGTCGATATTAAGGCAAAAGCGGAGGAGAACGATGTAATTATACTATTATCGACGGATGCCAACCTGTATAAGTTCGCCTTTGGATTTATCGATCAACTCTACGAGGCATACCAAAACTAAACCGATATATTAAAATTCACTATATTGTAGACTCAAATCAAATTGATGCGACTACTAGTTATCTCCTTAGTTTCCTTTAGCGCGAGCATCGCGTTTTCACAGTGTTCTTATAACAATACTTTCATTCAGACTGTTACGCCAACTTGCCCCGGATCAATAACGGTCAGCTGTATGAATTCTGGTGAATATTTCAACATGGATGTCGTTCAGGGTAACATTTATACAGTGACAACATGTGGAAGCTCTCCTTTTGATTCTCAATTGACGGTTTATGATAATACGGGTACAACTTCATTGGCCTATAACGATGACGCGTGTGGGCTTCAATCAACTGTAAGTTTTATTCCAGCGATTACTGGATCTGTTCATGTTTTGCTGGATAGATATAATTGCGAAAATGCAGGCGGATCTTGCATGGATGTAATTATAGGCTGCGACGAGCCAGTAGTTTTAGATTCATCCAATTTGCCAATTGTAATCATCAATACGGTAGGTGGAGCAACAATTCCAAATGATCCTAAGATTGATGCGACGATGGGAATCATTTACAATGGACCTGGCGTGATTAATTACATGACTGATCCACACAATGAATTTTCCGGTGACATCGGAATTGAGTTAAGAGGGTCTTCATCGCAATCATTTCCTAAGAAACAATGGGGAGTCGAAACACGAACGAATCTAGGGCAAACGAATGATGTTTCTATTTTCGGAATGGCCTTTGATAATGACTGGGTTTTACAAGCGCCCTATTCTGATAAATCATTGATTCGAAATGTTTTGGCTTATGATATGGGATGGGACTTGGAAGAATATTCACCAAGAACACAATTGTGTGAAGTTGTACTGAACGGACAATACGAAGGCGTTTATGTCTTCATGGAAAAAATCAAACGGAAAGATGGGAAGGTTGGTACAAACGACATTGAGCAAGAAGATATTTCTGGAAATGAATTAACCGGTGATTACGTGTTGAAAGTTGATAAAACGACTTCTGGAGGAATTATCGCATGGAGCTCAGCCATACCTCCTTATGTTGGAGCAAGTGAAGTCATCGGCTTTCAATGCCACGATCCGTCAATTGATAGCTTGAATGCTACTCAGTTAAACTATATAGAAACATACATTACTGATTTTGAAAATGCCCTGAATGGACCCAACTTTAGTGATCCAATATTGGGATACGCTCCTTACATTGATATGATCTCATTCATAGACTTTTTTCTAGTGAATGAGGTTAGTAAAAACGTGGATGGGTATAGAATTAGTAGCTTTTTGAATAAAATAAGAGCAAGTGAAGGTGGTAAGCTTTACGCAGGGCCACTCTGGGATTTCAACCTTGCTTTTGGAAATGCGAATTACTGCGACGGAGGAAATACATCTGGTTGGGAAATTGATTTTTACAACCAATGCAGTGGTGGCTTACAAAACCCATTCTGGTGGGAGAAATTAACGCAAGACCCAAATTATACGCATGATCTCAACTGCCGCTGGACAGAAATGCGCCAAGGAGCTTGGCATTCAGATTCATTGATGGCAAGAATTGACAATTATGCCTCTTATATTGACAATGCACAACAACGTAACTTCAACAGATGGCAAATTCATGGCACCTATATTTGGCCGAATAACTTCGTTGGAAACAACTTCCAGGAAGATATTGCTTATATGAAAGACTGGATTATCGCTCGTGTTGGGTGGATGGACGCCAATATGTTTGGGTCGTGCCCAGATTTAGGTGTTGAAGAAAAAGAAATTAACCTCGTTCAAGTATTTCCAAATCCAGCAGTTGAAGACTTCAATTTCTCCTTTAAAGAGTCCATCTCGAACGGTTCTATGGAACTTATGAATCTTTCTGGACAAATTATTTATCGAGCGAATGCAATTGTAGGAAAAGGAATTAAAATTCACATTGACGACCTTTCTTCCGGGATGTATTACTACACTTTCAACTTGGATGGAAAAATTTCCAAAGGAAAATTAATGATTCAATAAATTATGAAAGCACTCATTATAGCTTCACTATTAATTCTTGGTTATTCGGCTAAGGCGCAAGTTGATCATTGGGAGACGGTAGTATACGAAGATGACACTTGGAAATATCAAATTCCTACTTCGGTTGTAAATGCTTCTTGGACAACACTTGGGTTCAACGATGCCAGCTGGTCAAATGGTCAAGGTGGTTTTGGTTATGGCGACAGCGACGACAATACAACTTTCGCATCAACAATTTCATGCTATCAGCGAATTACATTCAACATAACAGACATCAATGCGATTGAACAAGCCATTTTAAATATTGACTATGATGATGCTTTTGTAGGCTATCTAAATGGTGTTGAAATCGCAAGAGACAATATTACAAGTGTAGGACAACCGCCTTACAATCAAACCTCAGATGGATTGCATGAAGCACAAATGTATCAAGTAGGTCAACCGAATTATTACATTCTAGATTTAGCTTTTGTTACGGCCAACATGGTCAACGGATCAAATGTTCTTTGTATTCAAGCACATAACGAGCAAATTGCGTCAAGTGACATGTCCTCTCGATCATGGCTTTCATTGGCGATCAACAATACCTCAACAGATTACGGTCCAACTCCATCTTGGTTTAATGCACCGCTTGTATTCTTAAACTCTGATTTACCAATAGTTGTCATTAACACTGTTGGCGGGGCTTCAATTCCAGATGACCCGAAGCTCGATGCGACAATGGGAATAATTTACAATGGAGAAGGGGTTCGAAATTACATGACGGACCCATTCAACGAATATGATGGCAATATTGGTATTGAATTACGCGGTTCTTCCTCACAAGGCTTTCCTAAAAAACAATGGGGAGTCGAGACAAGAGATAATTTTGGAGTTCGAAATGACGTTACCATTTTCGGAATGGCGTGGGACAACGACTGGATACTTCAAGCTCCTTATTCCGACAAGTCATTAATGCGAAACTTTTTGGCGTATGATATGGGGCGTGACTTAGATGAATACGCACCTCGAACGAAGTTTTGTGAAGTAGTCCTCAACGGTGTATACGAAGGTGTTTATGTCTTCATGGAGAAAATAAAACGGAAGGATGGAAAGGTCGGAACGAACGATTTGCAAACATTTGATAATTCTGGAAACGAATTGACCGGAGACTATGTTTTAAAAGTAGACAAGACAACATCAGGTGGGGTTATTGTATGGTACTCACCCTTTTTACCGTATCCAGGATCGCCCAACCAAGTTGGCTTTCAAGCTCACGACCCATCATTGGACAGCTTGACACCAACTCAACTCACATACATCGAGAATCACATTACAAGTTGGGAAACAGCATTGGATGGCCCGAATTTCGCCGATCCATTGACGGGATATGCTCCTTATGTTGACATGCTTTCATTCGTTGATTTCTTTCTCGTTAATGAAATCAGTAAGAACGTAGATGGATATCGAATTAGTAGTTTCTTGCACAAACTAAGAACAAGTGAAGGCGGTAATATCGTTGCTGGTCCACTTTGGGATTTTAACCTTGCCTTTGGGAATGCAGATTACTGTGAAGGAGGAACAACGACGGATTGGCAAATTGATTTCTATCAGATTTGTGGGGGTAAAGTTCCATTCTGGTGGGGGAAAATGATCCAAGATCCAACGTATACACATATGCTAAATTGCAGGTGGCAAGAAATGCGTCAAGGAGCGTGGCATACGGATTCTTTGATGGCTAAAATTGATGCAATCGCTTCCTTTTTAGATGAATCACAACAACGTAATTTCCAACGTTGGCAAATTCACAGCCAATATATTTGGCCAAATAACTTTGTAGGGAATAACTTCCAAGAAGACATTGCTTACATGAAAGATTGGCTTACAAATCGAGTAAATTGGATGGATGCAAATATGTATGGCTCATGCCCAGATTTGGGATTGGCCGAGGATCAAATTGAAGATGTTCAAGTATTCCCAAATCCGGCAAAAGAAGATTTCAACTTTGTCTTTAAAAATCACATTTCGAATGGTTCCATTCAATTGATGGATGTATCGGGAAAAATCGTCTTTTCGCAATTAGGAATAACAGGAAAAGGATATAAAACACATGTTGCCAATCTTTCATCTGGAATGTATTATTACACATTCGATTTAGATGGGGTAATCGTTAAGGGTAAATTAATGATACAACAGTAAACATCAATATTTTAGATTCGGTAAAAATATAATTTATAACTATGAATAAAATAGCAATTGTAATTGTTTTAGGAGGGCTGGCAGGTTTAACAGCATGTACAAAAGTAGAAGGCTCTGGAGGCACTTCATCGGTAACGGGAACTGTTCAAGGAAGAACGTATTCATCGAGTGGTGGTGAAAGCGCTGAACAAGAAATAACGCAAGCAATACTTCCAGAAGGTAGTGCTATTAGCGATGGTGACTACATTTTATTGAATACTCCAAATGGAGGAACACTTTACTACGTTTGGTTTAAATGGGTAAACGGGGTTCAACCAGATCCAGGTTTATCGGGAAGAACAGGAATTCAAGTTGATTTTGACTTTTCTGAATCGAATACGATGGTTGCAACAAGTATGCTTGCAGCTTTAAACGCAAACGCAAGTGCGGATTTCACATTCTCTGTGAATAATGACATCATTACGATTACAAACATCGCTACGGGTGAAGTAGCTGACGCAGATGAATTGTCTTCTAACATATTAATTGATATTCAGAACCAAGGTGGTGGAGCAACCGCTGGAAGTTCTTCTTTTACGGAAGAACCAATGGTAGATGAGCGTGTTTACTTGATTTATGGAGGTGAAGGATTTTACAGCGAATCTGTTCGTACGGATGCAGATGGAAATTACCAATTCACAGGCTTAAACAGAGGAAACTACACTATTTACGCTTTCACAGAAGACACATTAAACTTGGGTGGAACGCTAACTCAAGTTGAAACAACGGTCAACATTGCAGAGAAGAAACAAGTAGTAACTGCATCTGAATTATACATCATTAAATGATTAGAATTCTAAAAAATAGTCTTTTAGTTGTTGGTGTGGCACTGCCAATGTTCTGTTCTGCTCAAAATGATTTTGGTGTTTGGACGGGCGTTGATGTTCGTGTTCCAATCATAAAAAAGCTAGATGCTGGGTTGCAGCTAGAAAGCCGCTTCACAAACAACGTATCGACAGTAGATCAATCATTCGTTTCGCCGTACTTGAAATTCAATTTACACAAGCATATTGGTTTGGGAGTGGCGTACCGCTTTGGGAACCGACCAACAACTGGTTTGCTTGGTGGAGAAACGTACCACAGAATTGGATTGGATGCAAACTTCAAAGATCTATTGGACCTTTTCATGGATAAGTCGCGCCTAGAATTAGATGCTAGAATCCGTTTGACACATGCAACTGATGCTGGTGACTTGAACAACGACTATTTCAGAACTCGAGTGAAATTGGGATATAATATTCCGAAAACGAAACTGAAACCTCATGTTGCAGCAGAGTTTTTCTTGCACTTTAACGATCAAATGACCTACACTTCAACGAGTCTGACAGCGAACCATCGCTTTAATAAGTATAGACTTCGTTTGGGGCTTGAGTACCCAATAAACAAGCGCCATAAGTTGAATGTTTATTACTTGGTTCAGCCGAAAATTGAAAGTGTTGATACGGACTTTATTTTGGGGCTTGGGTATAAGTATAAGGTTAAGTGGAAGAAAAAAGGGGGAACTGGTACGCCAAAATGAGACGGTTCTCTGCTAGTTCTTCTTTTGTAAATTCTTTTTTCATTGTATTCCAAAGTTATGGGTTTTAACCTTGGACAGACTTTAGAGAACACTCTCAGGATATGTTTCCACTGTACTTGCAACCTTCTTCTCAAGAAACTTCAAGTACTTTTTCAAGTTGTAAGCCGCTCCAACCATAAGCATCGCTTTGTTTGCTTGGTGTATTCCGATCGTATTTACTTTTCTCATACCATAGAACTCGGTGAGTGATCCGAAAACAGGTTCTACCGTTGAACTTCGCAAGAACTTAAAGCGTCGACCTTGCTTCGTTTTGAGCCGAGCCATTGCTCGATCATATTCCTACTTGTAATACGTGATATCAAAACGTTTTTCATGACTTTTACCAATGCAGGTTGTTCTTATTGGGCAGTCCCTACAGTCTTTTCGTACTGTAGCATATTGATAATCTTTTTTGCCTTGCATTACTCATGACACAAAAGTAAAAGACTGAATTGGAATTGTTTATGTATGTTTATGAACAGTTATGCGACATCCACAAAACCTAAACTGCATTAAAACGAAGGATTATTCAGACCGTTAACAAACATTTAATACCAAATGATAGAGAAAGGTAAACCTTTTGCGACATTAGACGATATTAATGCCATTGTTCTGGTAGCTGACGCGAACGGATCTATCGTTTTCGCCAATAAAGCCATTAAGAGTATTCTGGGCTACGAACCAGAGGATGTACTTGGAGATGGCTGGTGGGAACTGACTTCTATGAAAAAAAAAACTGATACCCGAAAAGCCAAGACTGCAGCGATGGCAAATGGCACCGCTGACCTTAAAGACAGGCATTTATTCGAGAACCTTTTACCCACCAAGGATGGACGTAAAGTATGGACACAGTGGACTAATACTCGGACCGCTGACGGTTTACTAGTAGGCATAGCACAGGATATAACGGAAAAGAAGGAACTAGAGCAGAAACTCATAAGAAAGATCCATGAAAACGAGCTGCTACTGAAAGAGATGCATCACCGGGTAAAGAACAATTTGCAAATTATCACCAGCCTGCTCAACCTTCAATTTAACGGCATTGAAGACAAACAGGTAATAGAAGCGATTGCCAAAAGCAAGGATCGCATCAATTCAATGGCCCTTTTACATACCAAGCTCTACCAATCAGGAAACCTTGCTTCTATTAACTTTGGAGAATACCTCAGCGAACTCACATCATCCATTGAGGCAAGTTATTGCGACAACAACATAAAATGCTTAGTGAAGCACTCGCAGATATTTTTTAACATTGACCTTAGTATCAATCTCGGACTCATCATCACAGAGTTACTGACCAATGCCTACAAACACGCCTTCAAAGGTAGGATGGAAGGGGAAATTCAGGTTGAGATAACAAACAAAGTTGGAAAGCTTGAACTCATCGTGGCTGACAATGGTATAGGCATAACAGACGACATCAAAAGCACACAATCTCTCGGACTTGAAATTGTTCTAGCCCTGACAGAGCAGATTAACGGGACAATGGACATTGTCTCAGACGGTGGACTTAAATACGTAATTACCTTTGAAGAATAAAACCGTTAGGCTTCATTGCATCTGTCTCCAAAGTGAAGTTGATTTTCGAGACAAAAAAATTAGTCAGAATATTAGAATGAATTGGACACTTAATATCTTATCTCTTGTGCTACAGGGCAACAATAACAGTTTCCGGTTCCCGGTCAAAAAGTATATTGTAGGAGTTCATAATTACATGATATGGCAATAATTCAATCATACTACTCACTTCCATTTGGTTTCTGGAATAAGCACATTCAAACCATATTTCCAGCCATATTTCGTAAAATTAAGACTGACTTCTACTCACGGGAAAGAATAGACACTCCGGATAAAGATTTCCTGATTCTTGATCGTATAAAATCAGATTCAAAAAAGTGTGTAATACTCTCCCATGGTCTGGAAGGCAATTCAAATAGTTCATATGTAGCTGGTATGGCCCGTTACTTTGCCCGAAATGGCTTCGACGTTTGCGGATGGAACTTCAGAGGATGTGGTGGTGAATTCAATAAAAATCTACTTATGTACCACAGCGGATTTACAGAAGACTTACATACTGTTGTTGAACACGTAGCACGGGATTACGATAAAATATTTTTAATAGGGTTTAGCATTGGAGGTAACATTAGCCTAAAGTATTTAGGGGAAGATAGAAAACCAATTAATCCTGCCTTAAGAGGATGTGTCGTATTTTCCGTACCAGTAAATCTAAATGGCTGTTCTATGAATCTTGATAAAAAATCAAATACACTTTACAGAAGCCAATTCATTCGAAAATTGAAAGAGAAAATTGAAGTCAAAAAAGCACAATTCCCAGGAAGTATACCCTCAGAAAACAATGATAAGTTAACCACTCTAAAAGATTTCGACAATCGCTATACTGCCCCCTTGTTTGGATTTAAAAATGCAAACGATTACTACGAGAAGTCCTCCAGCAAGCAATTTATTCCATCGATCTGTATACCGACACTTATAATTCAAGCCAAAAATGACCCTTTCCTTCCTCAAAGTTGCTATCCAATAGAAGAGTGCACCACGCACGAATTCGTTGACCTTGAAATGCCCGATTATGGAGGGCACGTGGGATTTATTCAACGCGGAGGGACTTATTGGTCAGAGCAAAGGGCACTAGAATTTATTCAAACTTTAGATATCATTGATAATATGGATAGGGATAAATAAATTATCTGAAAGAAAGCTAAATCAACTAGCAGAGAATTGGAGGATAGCCAAGTGGTCATCATTAATTCATTATTAAGTAACGTAGAACAAAAAAAGCCTCAGCTTCCTTAAGGAAATGAGGCTTTGAGTGTGTCCAACCTTAAAACAACTACTGTTTCACTATTTTATAGTGCTGTGTCAATCCTTTTGTGTTATTTTTTCCATTGGGCAGACGGACTTCCATCAAATAAAACCCAGCAGGGCCTATTAATTCTATTTGATGAACTAATTCATTCACATTTATTTCGTGATAGATCAATTGACCGTTTGAGTTGAATATCTTTACTTCTACATCTTTCAAATGATCTAAGCCAAGGTGGATCAGCCCTTCATTTGGGTTTGGAAAGACCTTTACTCCTTCAAAGATTTCACTTTCGTCCAATTCCAGTGCTAACTGATCCAATTTCAAGACAAAGAGATCGGAACCCGAGCCGCTGGAAGTAATGTTAATCACACCCGCATCTGGATCGAAATCAACTGCTTCGAAAAAAGTACCGGTGATGTATAAATTTCCTGAAGCGTCTAATGAAATCTCTCTACTGTTGTCCGCATGAATCCCGCCAAAAGATTTAGCCCATGCAAAGTTGCCATTGGAATGAAGTTTTAAAATATAGACATCCGTGTTACCATTAGATAGTAAGTCAAAGACTTCTTCACTCGGGTCAAAATCCAACATACTTCCCGTGTTCTTATATTTCCCAGTCAGGTATACGTTCCCAGCAGGATCAACAACAATGGCTTCTCCCCGCGAATGTTCACCAGCAATTGCCTTGTGCCATAGAACATTTCCATTGGCATCTAGTTTTTCAATGTAAACATGGATTCCATCAATGGCCTCAAAGCCAGTGTGGTAAATGTTTCCTGCGAAATCCGTTGTAATGAAACGTGCAAGGTAATTTTAGAGGTCCCAGTCTCCCATTGATTTGGCCCAAATAAAATTCCCGTTAGCATCTAGTTTAAATACCGCATAAAATTGACTATTCCAGACAAGTCCTGCTTCATTAATCAAGTTGAAAACTGCAGCTTCCGGATTGAAATCTACCGTATCGTCGTACAGTCCCGATACAAGGACATTACCAGACGGGTCTACGGCAACATTAGAAGTAAAATCATCCTCTATTCCCCCAATTGACTTCGCCCATTGAAAGTTTCCTGTTGGATCTAATTTTAGGATAAATGAATCGCTTGCACCATTCGACGTTAAGTTAAAAACACCCGCTCCTGGATCAACGTCAATCGTGTTCTCGAAAGAGGCAATCAAAAACACATTGTCATCCATATCCGTTGAAATGAATCTATTGCTTTCCGAATTTAATTCTCCATCGATCGAAGCGGCCCATAGAAAATTTCCGTCCGTATCAAACTTTGAAATAAAGATCTCATTGGCTCCTGTTGGAATCAGTTCATAAGTGCCAGCTCCAGGATCAAAATCTGTAGTATCAAAATAAAGTCCAGCGATAAGTACATTACCAGATTCATCTGTTGTGATGACATTGACGCTGTTGTAGCCTAATCCACCGTCCATTGATTTGGCCCATAGAAAATCTCCGTTGGCGTCCAGCTTTTCTATAAATAGATTATACGGCCCGTTTGAATTTAAATTAAAAGTACTCGGGCCAGGGTCAAAATCAATGGTTCCACTATAGTGCCCCGTTATATATACATTACCCGTTGGATCAGTTGCGGTAGCAGTGCATGACAAGCTGTCGCTTCCTAAAGTAGTAACCCAATCTACAAGCGACGTTTGCGAAGAAACGAAAGCTGACCATCCCAGGGCAAACGCATTAAAAGTTGACGCGTAAATGTTGATAACTATTTGATAATCAATTAATTAAGCATAATTCAAGTGAGTAATAATTTGTATACTTATCTTATAATCAGATGTATAAGTTATGAAAAACAAAAGTATTATTGAGCTTCTTTCAAAAATGGAAGATCATAGAATTGAAAGAAAAAAAGAGCATCTATTGACCGATATA